>NZ_CP061942.1 GCF_014805825.1 Marinomonas algicola | reverse complement strand
TTTTATAGGTTTATGGTTTTTTGGATGTAAAGCGGTTTTAAAGAATATCTTACATACACTACTAGACAGGGTTGAACGGTTACTGAAACCACCAACCTAAACCCTATAAAAGTAAATTCCGCAAACTATATCCAATAAAGCCACTTATAGGATAGCTATCAAGAAGCACATACTTTAATCAATCTTCTTTTTTATAGATTTCCGAACTCATAAGGAGATCTATTTGCCGTTTGGCTGTTTCTTTTTTCGGCCTAAATTTCTCATGAGCCTCACGTAAGCCGAACTCTGAAAGATACTCTGAAAAACGGATACTCACGTAAGCTCCTTTCAATTTGTATTTGATAAACTCATCTCTCTCTTCCTGATCCCAAGAATCCCACTCCTCACGTACTATCTCGCTAACAAACTGCCTCTCAACTGGGTTAATGTACTCTGATAATGAAAGAACACCATTTGTCTCATGGTAATCAAACTTTATTGCATCCCTTAACCAGCCAGAAGGGTTTGCGATGGTAGTAACATGCTTAGCCTTAATAAAAAGATTTAAGTTGTTCAGGCAGCGCGCTACAGAATATTTGCTAATGAAGCTCTTTACGATCCTAGAGTCAAAATATTTTTCGAGTTCTTGCGTTAAGTCGCTCTCTTTTACCAGTTTAGCGATTTCAACCTTTGTAGCCTTAACCTTAAACAGTATGTATTTAAATACGGCCCTTGGATTATTGCGTCGCTCTGGGATTTCATAGTCAAACTCAAGATCTGTCCTTCCGTTTATTTGCTCTTTAGAACGATCTAAAACAGCTCTTTTAAAGTCAGCTAACCTCAAATACTTATCGGTGATACCAAGCTGTACGCGGAGCTCATCAACATTTTTTTTAAATGATATTTCTGTCTTACCTTTCTTAACCGTATTAATTGGTAACTCTTTCCTGAAGATGTTGTACAAATCCGCAGCAAGGTTTGAAGTTAAACTGATGACATATTTCATATAGCTTTTAGTAAAGTTTTCTTTTATATCAATTACATAGGGCTTAAACGCCGCCCCAAACTCGAAAACAACATAGCCTTCTTCTGCATTGTAAGCAGACGTGTCAAAAATGGAGACATTTTTTAATTGGCTAGATTTTTTCCCACGAGCTAATGCGGTCGCACAAAGTAAATTCTCTGCATTAACGTATATTTTACAAGCGTTATCTTTTTTAATTGATTCCGTATCAGGCACTAGAACATGACCAAGATAGTTAATTTCAGCTTCTAAAGCGTCCTCGATGCGGTCAAGATTTGGGGGCATGCTACGCCCATTTTCATCAAAAACGTGTAAACCTATTTCATCATCAAAAAACACACTCAAACCGTCTTTATCTTTAAATTCTTTTTCCTGTACATCACTGAGCTTAAGGTAGACACGTGAACTATCTTCTTTGAGACAAAGCCGCTTACCATCAACTGTTATACACGATGTATCGTAAATAAGTGGCGCTCTTACGTACCTTGTCTGTAACTCTTCAAGCAAGCTTGGGCTACCTTTTGTTCCTTTTAAATATTTACTCACATTTGATTTTGACGTGTTCAGTGCATAAGCCAGCTGACTAGGTGTCACCCTGATTTCACCAATGTCATGAGCTCGAGAATCAATCATGGCGATAGCAGCATGAAAGATACGATTCTCATTTAAGGACATCTCTGCATGGCCAGCAATCAGCTCATTGCGCTTAGTAACCAATGCCGTATCTCTGTTGAAAGCATTTTCAGATACAAGCGGTTGTTTTTTAATCGAGTCTTCTTTTGACATTGTAAATCCACTGCACATTTTTTCAGATAGGCACTATCACCATATCTCTAAGCAAGATAACGCATCGTGACAAAAAGGCAACAAAAATATTTTTTTAGTGTCATTTTTGTCACGAGAATAATTTCACTGATTCTTCAATGAAGTATGAAGACAAAATAATCATGACAAAAAAACAAACATAAGTTCACCGCGAACGCGGATCTGTCACGCAGAAGCTGTGTTTACACACTACATCGTGACAAAAAAGCAAAATAGACTCATTGTGGTTGCTAATCTGTCACTCACAATCTAATCAATGCAACATATGGTGAACATAGGACTCTTAATGAGTAGCGAATCTGTCACGCTCAAGCTGGCTAACGCACCGCATCGTGACAGAAGAGCAACATAAGGCTCTTAACGGGTAGCGAATTTGTCACGGACAAATGATTAGCACCCTACATCGTGACAGAAAGGCAACGTAGGGCTCTTAACGAGTAGCGGATTTGTCACGGAAAAATGATTAACACCCTACATCGTGACAGAGAGGCAACGTAGGGCTCTTAACGGGTAGCGAATTTGTCACGGACAAATGATTAGCACCCTACATCGTGACAGAAAGGCAACGTAGGGCTCTTAACGAGTAGCGGATTTGTCACGGAAAAATGATTAACACCCTACATCGTGACAGAGAGGCAACGTAGGGCTCTTAACGAGTAGCGGATTTCTCACAGGTAAATAGCTAACACACTGCATCGTGACAGAAGAGCAACATAAGGCTCTTAACGGGTAGCGAATTTGTCACGGACAAATGATTAGCACCCTACATCGTGACAGAAAGGCAAAGTAGGGCTCTTAACGAGTAGCGGATTTCTCACAGGTAAATAGCTAACACACTGCATCGTGACAGAAGAGCAACATAAGGCTCTTAACGGGTAGCGAATTTGTCACGGACAAATGATTAGCACCCTACATCGTGACAAAAAGGCAACGTAGGGCTCTTAACGAGTAGCGGATTTCTCACAGGTAAATAGCTAACACACTGCACCGTGACAGAAGAGCAACATAAGGCTCTTAACGGGTAGCGAATTTGTCACGGACAAATGATTAGCACCCTACATCGTGACAGAAAAGCAACATAGCACTCTATTAGCGAGTAGCGAATTGTCACACTCAAGCAGGCTAACGCATCACATCGTGACAGAAGAGCAACTCAGGGCCCTTAACGAGTAGCGGGGTATCACAGGTAAGTAGCTAACACCACGCATCGTGACAAAAATACAATTTAAAACTATGTAAGAATCGAAAATCTATCAGACAAGGACAGAGCACTTCACCATATGCTCGTAAAAATACCCTCTAATCAACATAGGTCACAATAAAAGAACGAGGCTAGGTAAACATTCGCTAAATCGAACCAATCGAGCTTTAAAAACGAAGGGAAGCGTCACGATACCGGTTGGATATGTCACCTTAGCAATACAATGTGTCACGCTAAAAAAAAAACTGTCACGATAAGTTACAATTGTGTCACGATAAAACGCAAAACTGTCACGATAAGCAATGCAAACCATTGATTTTAGAGGTTTAAATAATCTCTAAACAAGTATAAACAAAATAAACAGGTATATAAACATAATGAAACAAGATACAAAACGCCCCCGGTCTCCTAAATAGAAGCACGGCATAGATGTTATTCTGGCTCCGTTGCAAATAAGATCCACTCAATATAGTGTTCCATAGTTTGATAGGTACCTTCTGTGAATCTCTTTAAAAATCGTCACTTTCAGTATGACATTATTATTTGGGCTGTGCGATGCTACTGTAAATACGGTATTAGTTATCGAGAACTCGAAGAAATGCTCTGTGAACGAGGAGTTGAAGTTGATCACACCACTATTTATCACTGGGTTTAGCTCTATGCACCTGAAATAGAAGCGAGGTTGAAGTGGTATTGGCGACCTAGGTCAAGCGTGAGCTGGCAAGTTGACGAAACTTACGTCAAGGTCAAAGGAAAGTGGGTCTATTTATATAGAGCGATTGATAAACGCGGCCGAACCGTAAACTTTTATTTGTCATCCCGTCGTAATACTAAAGCGACGAAGCGCTTCTTAGGTAAGGCTTTAAGGGGTTTGAAAGAGTGAGAAAAACCGCCGACAATCAATACAGATAAGGCCCCTGCATACGGCGATGCTATTAGACAATTAGAGACCTCAGCATAAGTCCTAACTTTTTTCGATTAGCTCCAGTTTTGTAAAAAAGTCAGGTTAAAATCTCGAAAACGTTGGCTTTTTTCGTCTATACCGCCTTTAAATTCATAGTCTTTCCCACATTAGAGGCATTTATCCTGTGGTTTCCATTTCTGGCAAACCATACAACATTAAAAATCTAGCGCCTTTTCTTATGTTTGCTGCCATTGCGGCTAATCCAAAAAAAGTCTCATTTTTAGCAAGTCCCATAAAGCGAGTACGGGTTAGTCCATAATGTGTTTTGTACGTTGCAAATGGACGCTCTCCACCTGCTCTAGTGACTGCTATCTCGGCGTTACGAAGTTTATCCTGCTCACTCAGCGGGTTGTTTCGATATCCTTTTCGCTGAACTTGATCTTCGATACCCAGTTCTTCTAATGTGTCTCTCGTCTCTTTAGAACTATAAGCGGCATCCGCATAAAGCTTCGCTTCATCTCCAAGAATCAATGAATCTCTTTCTTGGCTATCATGAACATTACCTGCAGTGACGCATTGGCTATGGATAAAACCATCTTCATCTACGCCAGTATGTACAGAATAACCATAGGTGGATTTCTGCCTGCCTCGACTGTCGTTTTTTACATGCCAACCGGCTTCTGGGTCTTTCTTCGGCTGACCATCTTTACCCTTACCAGAGCCCGATTGTGAAGCCTCAATTGGGGTTGCATCTATGATGTTTATTCTACCTTGCGTCATAATAATGTTTTGAGAGGCTAATTGACTGTTAATCTCTTCCAATAAAGAATCCCATAGGTTCAGCTCAACCAGTTTATTACGAAATCGTCCCAGCGTTGAGGCTTCAGGTACATTACCCGTTAACTCAAGATGACAGAATTTACGAAACAACAGGTCTCTGTATAAGCAGTTCGCCAATTCAACATCAGATAGCTTATACCAGATTCCGAGTAATAAGCTTCTGAATAAGGTCAGTAAAGGATAGCTAGGTCGACCTGTATTGGCAGAGTAAATTGAGGATAATACGTTCTCAATTTCAGACCAATCAAGTAATGCCTCAGTATCATCAAGACTGTTAAGGATAGGGCTATCTAGATCTGAAGCCGTCACGAAAAGCTCGGGCTGTGTCGTAAATGAATTTTGCATATCTTATGTTATCAAAGTTTAGACATTTATGATCGAGTTATGCTGAGGTCTCTATTTATTATTTGAGGCTTCAGTATAAATCCAACTTTTTTAGATAAACTCAAGTTTGGTAAAAAAATCAGGTCAAACTCTCGAAAATTTTGGCTTTTTTCGTCTATACCGCTTGTAAACTCATAGTCTTTCCCACATTAGAGGCATTTATCCTGTGGTTTCCATTTTTGAAAAACCATACAGCATTAAAAATCTAGCGCCTTTTCTTATATTTGCTGCCATTGCTGCTAATCCAAAAAAGTCTCTCTTTTAGCAAGCCCAATAAATCGAGTACGGGTTAGTCCATAATGTGTTTTGTACGTTGCAAATGGAGGCTCTCCACCTGCTCTAGTAGCTGCTATCTCGGCATAAAGTTTCGCTTCATCTTCAAGTATCAATGAATCTCGTTCTTGGCTATCATGAACATTATCAGTAGTAACACATTGGCTATGAATAAAACCATTTTCATCTACACCTGTGTGCACAGAATAGCCATACGTGGATTTCTGTCTTCCTCGGCTGTCGTTTTTTACATGCCAACCGGCTTCTGGATCTTTCTTGGGTAGGTCATCTTTACCCTTACCAGAACCTGATTGTGAAGCCTCAACAGGGGTTGCATCAGTGATGTTTATTCTACCTATGTCATAATGATGTTTTTAGAGGCTAGGGGCTGTTGATCTTTCGCATTGGCAGCCAAATTATGGCGCAAGCTAATGCCAACATGTTTTCAAATTGTGATTTTAATTTGTCGTATCGTGTTGCTATTGCTCGAAAGTGTTTTAACCGTGCAAAAGCATTCTCCACTAAATGCCTGTATTGATACAAACACCAATCAATATCATCGTTTCCCACTTTAGAATTTTGCTTTCTAGGTATGACGGGACATGAGTTTTGTTGACGCACCTTCTCCCTAATCGCTTCACTGTCATAGCCCTTGTCAGCAACAATAAAGTCACTTTTGGGCAGTAATTCAATCAGTTCATTAGCCACTTTACTATCATGAACATCGCCACCAGTAATGATAAATTCGATAGGTAATCCATAACTATCAACAGCCAAATGAATTTTACTGGTATTACCGCCTCGACTTAATGTAATAGCTTGGTCACTATCTGAAGCTGCGCCAGTACTATGTTGATGTGCTTTAACGTAGCTTCCATCTATAAACTCCTATTCGGTATCGATATTTTGCGCTAACGATTTGAATAGTCTCATTAATATGCCTTTTCTTGACCAAAGCAGAAATCGGCGATAAACCGTATTCCACAAACCAAAATATTCTGGCAAGTCACGCCAAGGGCAGCCTATACGTAATCGGTAAAGTATTCCTTCGAATGTTTTTCTATGTTCAAGCTTGTTATAAACTCTATCTTCAAGCAATATCACTTTTAGTTTCGACCATTGCTCATCTGTGAGCATTAATCGGAGCATGGCAGTCTCGTTTTATTTGTTTTTGGCGAAGTGAATTATACGAGATTGCCACTTAAGTACAAAACTCAAGCAAAGATCAACAGCCCCTAGTGTTTTTAGGTTAAATTGAAATTTTGCGACACAACCCATAACTGAAGCGACAAAATTAAAAGAACTTAGTAACCCATTTTCAATTGTCAGTGGAGGGGCAAGATTTGAGGCCAACATCTAAGCTACGTTTGTCACGTTAATGCTCAGTCGTGGCTATGCTCCTTGTTTACCTTCTTGGCTAATTGTTGAGATTAAGCTTCAAGGTGCTGTTGCTGGATATGGCACCGATGACCTGTCGCGGTTAATAATCGGCCCCTAGATTCCTCAGCCAAATGACGTGCGACACATGTCGCGTGTTAAAAATGAGTCTATCGCCAATGTTTTAAATATTTCTATGAGAGCGATAGGTAAATCATTAAATATTAAAACGTATACCCAGAAAAATACCAACAACACAAACTGTACCTACTCTAATTACCTCAGACAGGTTTCACCTTTATCCCATGGTTTTGATTATTAAGGGGAGGTGGTTAAGCGTAGAGGAGGGCACAATCTAAAATATCATTACCTCACGAACTAATTCTATATGAGGTATAAGGTGAATATTAACGACACCATAAAAAACCTAAAAATACAAGACATCAATAACATCACAATGTCTTTATTTGCTGCGTGATGGTTGGGTCTCGCTTCACCATCCTAAGTGAAAAGCCCTGTGCGGAGCCGCATGCAGAGTGTTGTGGGTGCTGGAGGTTAGAAACCTCCGACTACCCGATTAGAGCTCTATGATGTCCACTTATATCTTATTCTGTGCTGATGAATCGTATGTGGAAATTTTTTATCATGCTGTAGCCTAGCAATTACAATGCCTGGAAACATTCCAATAATTTCTGAAAACTTCTTAATTGATAAGTTAGAAAAATCACCATCTTTTAAAAACCTGAATTCAGGTATGTTGATTTTTCATTGATTAATAAATTATAAAATTGTATTATTTAAATAACTGAAATTTAGTTTGAAAAATTAAATGGTATTTTAAATACCATCTACATGTGGCATTTTTTTGATTATGTTTACCTATCGTTTGTTAATAACAACGAACACTAAACCATTATATAAATGGCAGTTATCAACCATTAGATTTTAAATTCTAAAAAAATGACAGATTTGTGCCACACGAAATAATCAATCACTATCTTTTACCTCTCAATATTGCTCTTTCAGTTTGGGCACTAGAATAACTTCATACGAAGAACCTATTTTCAACACGCAAACCATAACTCCATGTGCATACATTGAAATATAGCTGCACCCATAATCCATGCATTCAAAACAGATAATAAAACACGAATAGCAAGTCAACGAACCTTATATAGAACTCAGAGCTGCACCAAAAGCTGAACAAGGAATAAATCTTTACAGAGCATTCCTTCCTCTTAAAATCACACTGCGATTAGACTATTCACTACAAAGATCATTTTTAAGATGTCAAAAATGAAGTTGAGAAGAAAGAAAATCATAAAAGGTCATTGTCTATCTAAAGGGAATGACTAGAGCAACTGTCTACCGACATTAAAGATTGATACTAAATTAGCGTAAATTGGAGCCCTATTATCTATAATTTCCTCTAAAAATAGAGGACAACTAAAATGCGAAACATCATGCTTTACTGTGAATTATCAAACATTAATGTCGGCGTACAACAACATGATCAATGTAGATTTCATACAGATAAATGGGAAATTTTGAAAAGTTCGATCAGGCAAAGTTCTTCATCGAAGACTACTTCATATTACCAAAAATGGCTCTACAGAATATTGATGATAAACCTCTTTCAGGGGACTGCTATTGAAAGCGCCCCTGTACACTGCTTTAACTCCCCCAGGATTCACCTTTAACTGTAATAGAGTTTTACTTAGGCCTTTCTTGCTATGAGTTTGCAGTACATGTAATGGTCAAGTAATCCTGTAGGACTCTTAAGCCACTTTCAGTAATTCTTGTCGCTTCTGAACAGACGTTTGTCGTTGTAAAACCTAATATATCGCTCGACAGTGATTACCACTGATTGGTGATTGATAAAGCTTAAACCGTTCAAGTATTTCGTTTTCAAATTACGGAAAAAACGCTCTTGAACCGCATTGTCCCAACAGCACCCACGTCGACTCATACTTTGAATCATTTTATGATTGTGGAGCGTTTCTTTAAATAACTTAGCGTTGTATTGCACACCTTGATCTGAATGAAACATTAGCCCTCGAATGTTCGGTTGATGTTTTGCAATAGCATTCGTTAATGCTTTTTTGGCCAACTCAGCATTAGGCGTTTTCGATAGAGCGTAACCCACTATTTCTCGATTCGCTAGATCCATAACTGTCGCTAAATAACTCCAACCTTGGTGCGAACGTATATAGGTGATATCACCAACCAAACGAGTATTCAGATCAGACGGATTAAACACTCTTTTCAATAAGTGTGGTGTCGTTGGTTGCTCTTTACTCGCTGTATAGTAATGCGGTTTCTTCGGCCTTTTCGCGACTAATCCCAATGTTTTCATCAACCTAGAGGTTCTAAACACACCAATTTCGAACGACTCTTTTTTTAACTCAAAGGCCAGTCGACGTTTTCCATAAGATTGAAAAGAATCGTCAAATATCTTTGCTATTCTTTTCTTAATTACCTCATCTTCTGGTCGAATCACAGGCGTGTAATAATAGTTCGACACGGGCAGTTCAAATAACTGACACACTCTTTGAATGGTTATCTGAGGCTCAGCCTTGGTCAACTGTCTAATCACTTTAAATTTGGATTGTCGCGTATGAACAAGGCGGTTGCCTTTTTTAACAAACGTACGTCTTCTCTTGATTCAGCCAATTCTTTTTTGAGTTCTTCTATCAGTCGTTTATCCGCATCTAAAGGCACTTTATCTTGCACGAACTCACCACGCTGTTCATCCAAATACTGCTTTTTCCAACGTGCCACAGCGGTAGAGCTAGCACCAGAGATATCTATAATTTTCTGATTAGAATAATGATCTTCGACCATTAATCTCGCGTATTCATACTTTTGTTTGGGCGTGTAATTCAGCCGTTCTTTTCGGGTTTTAATGGTCATGATTTGATTTCTATATGTCGGTTAATTATAGGCTATAGGACCTTCTAGGATTATTAAACCATTACAACACACCTATTTTCAGATGCAGCTCTACGAATCTTTTTATACATTCTTTTGGCCTACCTACACTTAAGAAGCTTTAAAGCACGAAGTGTCAATTCTTTTGGATAAGTTTTCATTTTCAAATTTTTACTTACCGGTAGCGTAATCTTCATATCATCCTTTTCTAGCTGTATATTCTCATTTCGACAATACCAACGAAGGACTGCTCTATATTTTTTGCTGAATTAGTTGTTAGAGCCAATTCAATTTTTGAAAAAACTGAAATAACCTTTTCTCTACTATCTAACGACCCATCTATGTCCACTCTTTGAAGATACCTAACGTAGATAGTTTTTAGCTTTAAACGGTATTCATTCTCCGTTTTATCAGCTCTAGTCAGCACGTTAAAAAATAGCTCCAAAACAAAAATGTTAGAGTATTAAGTGTATTAATTTAATACTCTAAATATCTTAATAGCAATACGTGTATGTTACTTTTAAGTTAGCTTTATTACACAATGATATTGTGTGTATTCCTATCTTTAAAACTAAATTGAGAAAATCTTAATGAAGAGACCTCAGCATAACTCTTGTTTTTACAAAAATAGAAAAACTGGCCTTTGATCTCATTGATGTTTTTTACACGAAAAATCAATTTATCGAGTTATGCAGAGGTCTCATGAAGTCAAAAAACCTTAAATATATTTCAGTAGGTCTTGTCGTTATAACAATGACCGATTGCGCAACTAAAGCACCAGATACCAGTTGGTATGGCCACAATTGAATTTCGCCAACAGATGATGGACGTTGTGTTAATTATTTAAATGACGTTTCTGAGCGTTCTGGCTATAAATTTATCGACCTCCTTAGAGATAAAAAATTTCCAGCTATCAGTTAACTGTTCCGTAAGCGCCCATCCAACCCTACCTATCTATGACTGACTTCAGTCGTAGTCTTCTCGCCTCTTATTATTCAAGGAGCATGTCATGGCGACCTATCGAAAGCACAATTGGCCTGAATTATTTGAGGCCTTCGAGCTGTCTGAATTAACTCAAACGGAGTTTTGCAAACAGCGCAGCATCAATCCAAAATACTTCAATATAAAATTAAATCAACATCGAAAAGTGGCTGACGAACATTATGGCTTTACCCGTCTACACATCGCGCCACCAAGCAATCTTACTTCTGGGGCCTCTACCTCTCAAGTGGTGATTGAATACGGCCAGTGCAAAATTCATTGCCCAGATTCCATGAGTTCATCTGATATGGTTGATCTTGTGAGACAGCTAGCATGATTCAGTGGTCAAGCCATGCCCCCATTTACTTGCATCGTGACCCCGTCGATTTTCGAAAAGCCATTAATGGTCTTGCGGTCATCGTGAGCGAAGCGATGGCGTTAGCCCCATGCGAGCCCGCATTGTTTGTGTTCTGCAACAAGTCACGAACTCAGATTAAAGTGCTGTACTGGGATGATACTGGGTTTGCGTTGTGGCAGAAACGTTTGGAAAAAGAACGCTTCAAATGGCCACGTAAACAAAATGAATCAACCATCTCAATCAGTCATGAACAATGGAGTTGGCTACTGCGTGGTTTCGATATGAGTCGACTGACGCCACATCAATCACTTCATTATACCGAGGTAGCTTAAGCAATTTTTTTGGGGCTTACTGCGTCGTTTATCGTTATAATCCACGTATGGATAATGTAACGATTTTACAACAAGAGATTAATCAATTACGTGCACAACTTGCTGAGCGTGATGCGCAAATTGGCACGTTATATGAGCAGATCAAATTGCTGTTGAAGCGACGTTTTAGCCCTTCCAGCGAAAAGCTCTCCCCAGATCAATTAGGCTTATTTAATGAAGCCGAAGACACCGTCATAGACATACCTGTTAATGAAGAAGACACCACAGAAGTAAAAGGTCACGCACGCCGTTGTAAACCGCGCATCAGTATTCCAGATGACTTCCCATGCGAAGACATTGTGTATGACTTACCAGAGTCTGAAAAAGTTTGCCCTCATGATGGGAGCGAACTGAACGTCATAGGCAGTGAAGATCATGAACAATTGGACATCATCCCCGCACAAATCAAAGTATTACGTCACAAGCGTTTAACGTATGCTTGCCCATGTTGTAGTAGCCATGTAGTAACGGCTAGCAAGCCCAAACAGCCCATTGAAAAGAGCATTGCAAGCCCCGGGTTACTTGCCTTCGTTGCCACCAGTAAATACGCCGATGCTCTGCCGTTGTATCGCCAAAGTGAGATGTTCAAACGTATTGGTATCGACATGGATCGAACCAATCTAGCAAACTGGATGATTAAATGTGGTGAACTTGTGCAACCGTTGATCAACCTCCTGACCGACTCGTTTCAACAGCAACCGTGTTTACACATGGATGAAACCACATTACAGGTCTTGGATGAACCGGGGAAAACAGTTCAAAGCAAAAGTTACATGTGGGTCATGCGCAGCACAGGCGCTCGACCTGCTTGCGTGTTTCACTATGCAGATAGCCGTGCCCAATCAGTCCCGCTGCAGCTGTTATCTTCGCCATTATGGTAGATGGGTATGAGTGGTATCAAAAAGCGTGTAATGAGTATCAGATAAAACGTTTAGGTTGTTGGGCTCATGCACGACGCAAGTTTAAAGAAGCCAAAGATACACAGCCTAAAGGTAAAATAGGGAAAGCGGATCAAGCCCTGAACAGCATCCAAAAATTGTATGCCATCGAACAACACATCAAAGATGCGCCCCCTGATAAACGCCGAGAAGTGCGCCAGGAAAAGGCGGTACCGATTTTAGAAGCGCTCAAAATATGGATGGATAAAAGCCTACTTCATGTTGCCCCAAAAACGACGATAGGGAAGGCATTGGTGTATCTGAATAATCAATGGGATCGGCTCATCGGTTATGTTGAAGAAGGTCATTACCCAATTGATAACAATGCAGCAGAACGAGCCATCCGTCCTTATGCGATTGGACGTAAAAACTGGCTCTTTAGCAAAAGCCAGGCAGGCGCGACAGCCAGTGCAAACTTATACAGTCTTATCGAAACAGCCAAAGCCAATGGCCTTAATGAATACGATTGGTTGAAAAAGGTCTTCGAGACGCTCCCTAATGCAAAAAGTGTAGCCGATATCGAAGCATTGCTGCCTTGGTTCTGCAAGGACGTGGTTGGTTAGGCGCTTACACTGTTCCCACCGAAAATATTTCATTAATGGAGTTTCTCAATGTCGCGTACACCAATGTTCCAAACTTTCAAATTGACACCATCAGAGAGGGCTCAAAAGCAATTATTCTACGCAATAAGTGCGATCACGGTGACGCTTTTGACGGGTTGCACAAGCTCTCCAATGGAACACCTAGAACTTCAGGCTAAGACATCATTAAGTTCAATGTGTGAAAATAATGAGCCTGATTTTTCAGATATCAATTTTGCTACCACCATTGAGAACTACTACAAGTCAGAATTGTTTTTTCAGGAAAACAAAAAATTTTCTACGAATGATGAAAGAGAAATAGAAAACATTTATGAGGAAGCCTGGAGCCTTGGCAGAAGGGTAGGTGAGTTTGATACAGAGGCAAGCTTCTGGGGTTTAGCTTTGTAAGCGTTCATTTCACGCCGTTATTCAATCCCATCTGTTTCCAGTCTACACTCGATTCTGTTTTTATCTCATACGGAGTTCATCCCATGATCAAAACCTACACCCGTCGCTCTTCTTCTGAATGACAAAAAATCATTGATAATCAAGCTCAGTCTGATTTGTCGGCTCCTCAATACTGCGAACAGCATCACATCAATTACTTCAGTTTTAGCAAATGGCGTCAACATTTTTCGAGCACCAAAACCTCAACCGATTCCACTCAACCCGACTTTATCGACCTCAGTCACGTTTCTACTCTCTCAGGTTCTGAACGTTGGAACATTACCCTGTGTTTAGGCGATGGTATTGAACTTCGATTGAGTCGTGAATGATGTTTATGCCTGACCCCAGCGCTAAAATCTGGTTGCATACCCAACCCACTGATATGCGTAAGTCTTATCAGGGACTATTGGAACTCATCAAACAACAGATCAAAAAAAGTCCACTCAGCGGGCATTTTGTCTTCATTAACCGTCGTAAAACGCAAATGAAAACTCTCTATTTTGAACCCTCTGGTTACTGCATTTGGTGCAAACGCTTAGCTCAAGGTCTGTACCACTACCAAGAATCAGCGCACGATAAATACGCCTTCAGCCCACTTGAATTACAACATGTATTAGAGGGTATAAAAGTGGAAAAATATCGACAATTTAAGCGTTACAGACGCGCACCTTAATGGGTTCTTCTACGTTAGATATGCCGTTTCATATCGCGATCTAGAAGAAATAATGCTGGAACGAGGTATTAATGTTGATCACTCTACGCTTAATCGATTAGTCGTGGAATACGCACCTATCATGACAGTCATGGAGAAGGATAAACTGCTCTGCATCGTGGCGACTTATATCAGTCGCACCTATTATCTGAATTTAGGGTTATATAGCGACATTATATTGTCGTGCTTGAAAGGTATAGTTTTAAGACTGGATTTTATCTTTAGTTTTATGATTTTATACGTTAATAACAGCTAGGAAACCATTTATTTTCATTGTATTGGTAAAATATAATGGAGGTTTTAGTTTATATAAATTTATCAAATCTTGCTGGCTTTTTGAAAATGGAAAATAACCTAATAAAAAGTTATTTATATGGAATTATGAGGTTGATTTTAATATATGGATAAGCATTTTGAAAGTATCGCAACGGTTGTTAAAATTTCAGATTTTTTATCATGTGAAAATTATGCCGAGATGAATTTAGAGATCCCTTTTTACCAGCGGCCTTATCGCTGGGGTGAGAAAAACATCACCGACTTAATCACCGACCTAAGCTATCAAACCAAGCGATTAAGCCATAGCCGCGGAGTGATGTTTAATGCCGATAATGCCTACCGCTTAGGCACAGTGGTGTTGCATAAAAACAGCCGTGAAGACAAAGAAGGTGAAGATAAAAAAGGTAAAAAAAGAAAAAGCTTAGATGTGGTGGATGGTCAGCAGCGCAGCTTAACATTATTGCTTGTGTTAACCATCGCCAAAGCGGGTAAGTTTAGTGAACAGCTTAAAGATTTTATCCCAGTTGATATAAAACTACCCAATTGCAGTGAAACGCAAAAAAATGTAAGTAAAAACCACACAATTATTCAACGCTTTGTGAATAGCCCCGACTTCACCGAAGACGTATTGGATTTTTTGTTAAATCACTGCGAAGTGGTACAGGTAACGCTGAATGAATTGTCTGAAGCCTTTCAATTTTTCGACTCGCAAAATGCCCGAGGCCTCGATTTAAACCCTCACGATTTACTTAAAGCCTTTCACTTGCGTGAGTTTCCAGAATCTGAAAATGCCGTAAAACAAGAGGTTGTTGAGTATTGGGAACGGCAAGATACCACAAGGCTGAAAAACTTATTTGCCAATTATTTATACCCCGCGCGTCGTTGGAGTGCAGGTCAAAGGGCGATGGGGTTTACTAAAGCGAAAGCAGGCTTGTTTAAAGGCGTAAGTTTGGGTGAGAACAACTATCCATTTCAGCAGGGATTGCGTGTGATTGATGGCACGATAGATAGCTATATCCAGCACCCACATCGTAAGCTGGATTTACAGCCCATGGCTTACCCGTTTCAACTAACACAAACTATGATTAATGGCCGCCGATTTTTTGAATGGGTGACACATTACCAAATGCTGATTAAGCCGCTGTTAAAAAACAGTATTGCCGCAGAGGATAACAATTGGCTACAAAGTGCACTGTATCACCATGATACCCAACAAAAAGCATTACCTACTAAGAGCATAAGACCTACAGCATTAGTGATAATGCAGGTTTTGAATAATAAGAAAGCAAATGAGAGTGGTGTGGAGGGGGAAATAAAAAATTACAGTTATGAAGGACGATGGCGCCAAGGTGATCGATATGTTCGCCGCATGTTTGATGCTTTAGTTTTGTGCTATTACGATCGCTTTGGTACGCAAGATTTACCCAGGGCGATTGAGTATATTTTTATCTGGGCGTATTCGCTTCGATTAGAAAAAGGCAGTGTTTATCTTCAGGGGATCGAAAAGCATGTTAGAGAAAATAATTTGTTTGTGCGTTTGCATCAGTCATTAACCCCTGCGGATTTTTTAAATAAGCCTTTGCCCCAAATTGAAATCAATCTAGCTCAAGCAATTTATGAAACAATAGAGAAGAAAAATATAGATAAATTGTGTGGGATTAAAATTCTATTTAGTGACCTTGGTTATTGCTCCCCAACAAAAGAGGCAACTCCAAATGTACAGTAATGATCTGCCTACTAGCCTTTGCTTAAAAAAATTATTTCAGAGTGACACCTACTACAAAATACCTGTATATCAGCGCAACTACGATTGGGGTAAGACGCAGATACAGCAATTGATTGTAGATATAAATGACTTTGCCAAAAAAGACGATGTTAAAAAAGAAGAGAGCAAAGGTTTTTACTATGTGGGTAGTTTGGTCGTGCATGAAAAACAAGGTATTTACGAAATATTGGATGGCCAACAGCGCTTTACCACGCTTACCTTAATCGCTTGTTATTTAAAGTTTCGCCTTCCAGAGTTGTTTGACTGGTATGAAAAAACCAACTTAGACTTTGAAAGCCGCCCAATATCGCGTAGCAGCCTAGAGAGTTTTTATCAGGCACTTAGCACACCAAAGGAGTCAAGTGGCAGTGCCTCTAATGATTTTTTGGCGGCTATCAACGCCTTGAATATTGAAACTCTTTCTCCATCTATGCTTAATGGCATTAAAGTTATCGACAGTGTTATAACGGATATTTTTACAGATACCAAAAATGATGAGGCCTTTAAAAACTTTGCTGAATATTTGTTAAAACAAGTAAAAATTCTACGCGTTAGTGTGCCTGCCAATACCGATGTTAGCCACTATTTTGAAGTGATGAATAACCGCGGCGAGCAGCTAGAAAAGCATGAAATTGTAAAAGCGAATTTACTATCAGCAGTGCAAAATAACGTGCACGATATGGCGACCATTCAAACGATCTGGTTAGCCTGTTCTGACATGAGTCGTTATGCACAAACGCGCTTTTCAGTGGCAGAGCGTAAGAAAATATTTGAAGATAATTACGAAGGTTTTAAGTTCAATAATTTTAACAATTTACGCGATGCTATTTACCCTAAAGTTGCTAATGACAATTCAGCGCCTAAAAATAGTATAGGGAGCAGCTCAGAAAGCACCAGTAAAGAAAGCCGCATAACGTTTAGTTTGGAAGCCTCACTTAAATTAGGCCAAAAAGTAACAGTTAATAACGGCAATGAATCTAACGATGACGATGATGGCCGTGAAGAGCGGTTTACCAGTGTTATCGATTTCCCCAACTTTTTGATGCAGGTTCTGCGTCTTTATGTAAAAAACAATTCAACGGATGAGCTTCCACCTTTAGACGATAAGGCGCTGATTGGGTCTTTTAAAATGCATATTGGTGACGATGCAAAAAAGGCTAAATTATTCGTTTTTACGCTTTTAAAATATCGTTATTTATTTGATCGCTTTATTGTTAAGCGTGAGAAAACAGGTGGCAAGGGTGAAGATTGGTCTTTAAAGCATTATAAGTTTGGCAAAAATGGCTCTAGTTATGTTAATACCTTTAGTAGGCTAGATGATTCAGAAGCTGATAATGACTCATGCTTGATGTTGCTTTCTGCATTCCATGTTTCTTACCCAACCAATTCCAGTAAAAATTGGCTGTCTGCTGTGCTGTATTGGCTAGACCAGCAAGATAAGCCTGTTAGCTCAGAAGCGTATTTAGGTTTTTTAAAAGATCTGGCTAAAGCATTTATGGTTAACCGTTATCTTACGGCTGAGCCTCAAGATTATCCTCACTTTATCTATACAATTGACAAAGTAAACAGCGAAGTCGGAGTTAAATCTGAGACTGAAATTTTAGCCTCTGTTAACTATGCCAAAGGCTTTTTGCGCTACGGCCAAGTGAGATTATTCGTATTTAACTACTTAGATTATTTGCTATGGAAAGATAGGGGGAGCAGTACAGACAGCATCGCAGCTTATAAATCTGGCTTTAGATTCAGTATGAATAATAGCGTAGAGCACTTTTCGCCACAAACACCCAAAGCGAACGAGAAGTTAGGCCCTGCTGCCTTACATAGCTTTGGTAACCTTTGCTTATTAACAAGTTCTGATAATTCGTCACTGAGTAATGACGGACCTGAACAGAAAGCCAAAATACTCAACGCAAGGCGTAAAATCATGGCGCCTTTAAGCTTGAAGTTGGAATTAATGCTTAAGCAGGCAGATGCTTGGAGTAAATCTGCAGAGGAATCAGCGATTACTATTCAAGAGCATGAAACTCAAATGTTTAGAGTTTTGGCAGATAATCTTAATCTAAGCATAGATGCTGAGTTATAGAAAACTGTTGGTAGAAGGAGATGTGAAATAAACGATCGTATTAATCGAGCGTTTTACAAACAAGGATGTTACGGATGAACGCACGCTTTACATTATAATTGACTAAATTCACAGGGGCTTAGTGTAATGGCCAAGTACGAAGTGACCACTAGTGAAGGTGAGTTTGAACCTGGTTCAAATGAAGCTATATTAAAGAATAAGCTAGGTATTATAACGGTCGATGATATCAATGAGGCTGAAACTGAGCTGCTCATTCAATTGTATGAACATATTTTGAGTGAGACGGACCATTCAGTATTAACGGCAGTAGACATTACAAATTGGCACAGAATGTGGCTCGGAAACCTTTATGAGTGGGCAGGTGAGTACCGCTCTGTCAATATGAGTAAAGGTGGCTTCCACTTTGCCGCCGCTAAACAAATCCCCAAATTGCTGCAACAGTTTGAAAGTGACTTTCTCTCTCAATTTGAGTGTCTTTCGCAGCTTGACGAAGAAGCGGTTATTTCTTTTTTGGCACAAAGCCATGTTGAGTTTATTTTGATACACCCATACAGAGAAGGAAATGGGCGGCTCTCTCGTTTGTTTATGGATGTGTGTGCTGTTCAGGCGGGCTTTGATGTACTGGATTATGAACTTTGGGATGACAATAAAGAATTTTATTTCAAGTCGATTCAAGCCAGCGTCTCAGGGGATTATCAGCATATTGAGCGCTTAGTTCGAGATGTTTTGAAGTAAGCGCATGTGTTTTGTTATGCAGAAGCTAGAGATAAATGTTTAAACTTGCCACTTTGGCTGTTCAATTTAGCTTCAATTATTTTGGTAGGAACGCCTGTTTCTATCGCACTTGAGCTTGCTGCAGCGCGAATTAGCTTAGATTTAGCTACTTTTTTCTTTGGTCTGCTTGTCATTGCGTTTCTCCTAGTTAGGGGAATATTATAGCATTAAATAGTCGTATTGAAACGGGTTAATTAGGCTGTTGTACAAGACCGCTAGCCCCTTTATCGCCTTTTAAGTAAGCTCTTTATAATTAGTTAGTATGTCTCGTCATACTGGATGTGTAAAAAGGAATAAACCATGAGTAACGTAGGCCAAAGGGAAAGAATCACCCAGAACAGAGTAGTTAGTTTTTTTCAGACAGAACTGGGTTATGACTATCTTGGCGATTGGCAAGATAGAGAAGGCAATAAAAACATCGAGCCAGAATACTTGCGACAGTGGTTGTTGTCGCGTGGTGTTGAGCCTTTGTTGGTCGAAAAATCGATTCGTCGCTTAGATACGGCTGCTGCCTTGGGTGAGGGTAAAAAGCTTTATGATGTAAACAAAGCCGTTTATCGCTTATTACGTTATGGCGTGAAAGAAAAAACCGGCGCGGGTGAAGTCAAGCAAACCGTATGGTTGATTGATTGGAAAAACCCTGAAGCGAACTATTTTGCTATAGCCGAAGAGGTTTCGGTAAAAGGGGAGAACCTGTCTCCTAAAACCAAGCGTCCCGACATTGTTTTATATGTGAACGGTATTGCTTTGGGCGTGATTGAGCTAAAGCGCTTGTCGGTATCCTTTGGTGAGGGAGTACGCCAAAACCTAGATAACCAGAAAAAAGATTTCATCCGTAATTTTTTCACCACTATGCAGTTGGTGATGGCGGGTAATGATTCACAAGGTTTACGTTACGGTACCATTGAAACCCCAGAAAAATACTATCTCGAATGGAAGGAAGACAGCGAAATTGATTGTGCCAGCCCACTTGATCGGCATCTAGCACAGGTGTGTAATAAAGCTCGTTTCTTAGAAATTATTCACGATTATATTGTTTTCGATAGTGGCGTTAAAAAGACCTGCCACCATAACCAATATTTTGGTATTCAGGCGGCTAAGCAACATATTGTTCGTCGTGAAGGCGGTATTATTTGGCACACTCAAGGGTCAGGTAAGAGCTTAACCATGGTGTGGTTGGCTAAATGGATACGTGAGAATGTAAAAGATGCTCGTGTCTTAATTATTACTGACCGCACCGAGTTAGATGAGCAGATTGAGCGGGTTTTTAAAGGTGTTGATGAAGAGATAGAACGCAGTAAAAGTGGCGCTCATTTGCTGTCTAGCTTGAACGAGCCTAACCCTTGGTTGATGTGTTCATTGGTGCATAAGTTTGGCCGTAAGGGCGAACAATCAGAAGACTTAGCGACTCAAGATTATATTGAAGAATTAAAGAAAAACCTGCCTAAAGACTTTTCGGTTAAAGGTAATTTATTTGTCTTTGTCGATGAGTGTCACCGTACTCAATCGGGCGCTTTGCATGAAGCGATGAAAGCTATTTTGGTGGCTGAAAATGACCCAGAGCCAGTTCCAGAGCCCATGTTTATTGGTTTTACCGGTACACCGCTGCTTAAAAAAGATAAACGCAAATCTCTCGAAGTGTTTGGCCCTTATATTCATACCTATAAATTTAATGAAGCGGTCAAAGATGGTGTGGTATTGGATTTGCGCTACGAAGTGCGCGACATCGACCAGACGATTACCTCGCAGAAAAAATTGATGAATGGTTTGATGTAAAAACACGCGAGTTGACGCCTTACAACAAGACGCAATTAAAACAACGTTGGGGCACGATGCAAAAAGTGCTATCCAGTAAGTCTCGTTTACAACAAATTGTGAATGATATCTTAATGGATATGGAAACCAAGCCACGTCTTATGGACGGTCGTGGTAACGCCATGTTGGTGCGCGCCAGTGTGTATCAGGCGTGCAAGGTATATGAAATGTTTAGCCAAACAGACTTTAAAGATAAGTGTGCCATTGTCACCAGCTATAAACCGATGGCATCTGATATTAAAGGGGAAGAGGCTGGCGAAGGCTTAACCGAGAAGCTGTTTAAGTACGATGTTTATCGTAAAATGCTGGCGGATTATTTTGAAAAGTCTGAAGACGAAGCGGCTAAGTTGGTTGAAGAGTTTGAGAAAGAGGTAAAGCAGCGCTTTATCAAAGAGCCTGGTCAAATGCGTTTGCTGATTGTGGTAGATAAATTATTAACGGGGTTCGATGCTCCTTCTGCTACCTATTTGTACATTGATAAACAAAAGGTGACTGTCTTTATTGAGAGCCCCTTCTTGGCTTAAGGCTTGTTTTACTACGCTGTCCTTGTCATCGTTTTCATCATTAAAATGAAAAAATACTTTGTCAGCGAAGGGGGAGTCATTCAAATCATCAAAGAAAGCGGTATTGTTTTTTGAGCGGGTAAAATAGTGCAGCTCGAAGTTTTCAAACATAGGGCTGCCTTTTTATATTTTTTGTGGCTTAGCAACCATATTCGTATGGCTTTTTTCCATGCTTTTTAAAATATGACAATAAATCAAATGGTTACGGGGTTATGGTATTGGATAAAAACTAAGGATAGTAAGTGTAATGAAAGGCTTTTCATGCATCATGAGTGTGAGTAGCATTATAGACTTGATGACAGAGATAAATTCCAAATGGTAAAAAAAACGGACTCCAACAAAAAGTAATCAGCTAGACTAAGAACGGTATGTGCCTGCTCTTGTTACTTTTTTAGCAAACAAGCTCTCCAGTGGCGCCTCGGCCTGTTATCGCAAAAATTTTGATGTAGGCGTTGTTGAGTGGCGGTTGTTGGCGCTATTAAAAGTCGAGCAAAACATAACGGCTAACCGTATGTGTCAAGTGATTGGTTTAGATAAAGCGGCGGTGAGCCGAGCATTAAAGTTATTGAGCGAGCGTGGTTCAGTCTCGTTTATTAAAGATGTAAAAGATGGGCGTTCTTCGTTAATCTGCTTAACGGAGGAGGGTGAAATTTTGCACGATAAAATTTTACAGGTTGCACTGAAACGCGAGGCGTTATTGACGGGCGATTTAGAACCAGAAGAGCTGGATACCTTGATTCGTTTATTGCTTAAACTTAACAGCAAGGTTGCTCTTGTGAACGCATTCGATCCGAATGATAGAAGCCTTAATGACGCTGTTTAAGGCATCATTTTAGTCAGTGTCAATCGTCGTAGTCCTAAACTTGTTTAGTAACACGTGTTGCGCTCTTTTGGGCATAACTGACGCCCGCCATTACGATCGTTATATAAGGAATGTATCTATGCGTTTTGTATTAAAAATTTTGGCTTTATCGGTTTCTTTAATAGCCGCTCAACATGCATCGGCGGATGCGTTTGCGCCTGAAGTGGCAAGCGATGTGCAGCAAAATCGTTAGTGGAAGCGAAGCAATTCATGGTGGCAGCCGCCAACCCTAAAGCGGTAGAAGCGGGTTATGCCATCTTGAAAAAAGGCGGATCGGCGTTAGACGCCTACGTCGCAGTGCAAGCGGTATTAGGGCTGGTAGAGCCTCAGTCTTCTGGGCTCGGTGGCGGTGCTTTTGCCGTGTATTACGATGCTAAATCTCAAAAGCTAACGACTTTTGATGGCCGTGAAACCGCCCCTCAAGCGGCCACGCCGGAATTATTCCAACACCAAGATGGTACGACGTTTAAGTTTTATGATGCTGTGATTGGCGGACGCTCAGTCGGCACACCCGGCACGGTTGCCTTAATGCAAGCCTTGCATGAACAAGGTGGACAACTGTCTTGGAAAACTCTGTTTGAGCCTGCGATTGCGTTGGCACAAGATGGTTTTGACGTCTCGCCTAGGCTTGCTGGTGCCATTGCGAACACCAGAGATTCTTTGGCGCGCTTTCCTGATACCGCCGCGTATTTCTTAGATTCGAATGGCGCCCCTCTTAAAGAGGGAGCGCTGCTTCAAAATCCAGCCTATGCTAAAACGTTGACGAGCATTGCCAAGTCAGGGGCTGATGCTTTTTATCAGGGTGACATTGCCCAAGACATCGTAACCGCTGTGCGCTCGACATCGGACAATCCTGGCGTGCTCGCCTTAGAAGATTTTATGACGTATAAAATCAAAGAGCGCGACGCCACGTGTTTACCTTACAAGCAATTTGACATTTGTGGCATGGGGCCGCCGAGCTCGGGGGCATTAACGGTGGGTCAAATCCTAGGAATTACGCAGCATTTTGATCTGGCAGCCATGGGGCCTAAATCACCAACCGCTTGGCAAATCATCGGTGATGCCTCGCGCCTAGCGTTTGCTGATCGCGGTCGCTACATCGCGGATACCGACTTTGTGCCCATGCCAAAGGGTTTGCTTGACGAACAGTATCTTGCCAGTCGAGCTAAGTTAATCACCCCTGGTAAAGCCTTAGAAACGGTGTCTGCAGGCGAGCCCGACTGGCAAAATGCCGTGGCTTTGGCGGACGATCAGTCCATCGAATTCCCGAGCACCAGCCACATCTCTATTGTTGACGCAGAGGGCAATGCCTTGTCCGTTACCACGACCATTGAAAACGGTTTTGGCTCCCGGGTGATGAGTAATGGGTTCCTGCTGAATAATGAACTAACGGACTTTTCATTTGCCTCTTACAGCCAAGGTTACCCAATTGCCAATCGTCTTGAGCCGGGTAAGCGTCCACGTTCATCCATGGCACCTACTATCGTAATGAAAGACGATAAACCGTACTTAGTGGTCGGCTCTCCGGGCGGCAGTCGCATTACTGGTTACGTCTCCAAAGCACTGATAGCGCATTTAGAGTGGGGCATGGACATCCAAGAAGCGATCTCGTTACCGAATATGCTAAACCGTTTTGGTACCTTTGATATTGAACAGGGAACCTCTGCAGAATTACTCGCTAAAGACTTAGAGGAAATGGGCTACAAAGTGTCTTTGCGAGATCTTAATTCAGGTCTACAGGGCATTATAATTGAAGAGGGTAAGCTTTTTGGTGGGGCGGACCCTCGACGCGAAGGTGCTGCGATGGGTGAGTAATACCATTTGCTAGTCCTAAAAAGCTTAGACAACGAAAGCGACTTCTTGTGCTTTCGTTGTCTTTAATTGCTCGTGTGAGCAGCGGGTTGAAAAAGAAATCTTACCGATTGGCGCTTCGGGCTGTCGCGTATTAGTGACTTTGATTCATGAAATGCAAAGACAGCAACTGAACAAAGGCCTTGCGACGCTGTGCATCGGTGGTGGCATAGGAGTATCGGTGCTTCTTAGTCAAACACATTAAATTATGCTTTAACCTTTACCGCGACATTGCATAGTCTTTAATCGCATTGAAACGCAGCTTAGCTTGTTTGGGCAAGGTCTTAGGAATCTCAAACTCTGTTATATCACCGTCGCCTGCTTGAATAGTCATCACCATGCCCATGGTCAAATGCGGTGAGCACTCAATGCCATAAAATCCTGACTTATTAATCGCCATCGTAATGGGCTTGTTGATTTTACCGCGATAACGGTTCGCCCCTCTTGGGATCATATAATTAATCGTGACCGCATTGTGTCCATAGTCTGTTGGCTCAAACGTCACCGTATCACCTACCTCGACGTGTAAAAAACTGGGCTCAAAGGCCATCGCCCCCCAATCATTTTGATTGACCATCTTAACGATATGCTCCGCTGCAAAGGATACGCTCGCAAGAGGGACCAGTGCCAAGGCCATAATAAGTCGACGTAACATGAAGGCTCCTAGAGTTGAAATAAAATGCCATCTTAGCATATTGGCTACTGAATGCCGTTTAGAGTGCCAATGCTCGGTATAAAACAGGCGATTATCTGATTGGGTTTATGGTAAAGTTTTCGTCAAGAAGACAGTATGTAAGGATACAAACATGGGTGCTAAGCACGACACCTTATTTCGCACACTCACGATGCTGCAAATCATTCCAAAAGAGCCAGGCTACAAAGCCACCTCGACCATTCATGAGGCATTAGAGGAAAAGGGCTTTAAGGTTTCGTTACGTACGGTTCAGCGTGATCTTAACGCTATGACGGCCCACTTACCGCTTATATGCTTAGAAGGTATGGAGGGCGACGGTGGACATCGTTGGAGTCTGTTATCCAGTTTTAGTGACTCTAAGTTGGGATTAGACACACCTACCGCACTTACTTTGGTGTTAGCCCACGAATATCTTTCTGACCTATTGCCTCAAACCGCTGTTCAGCAAATCTCGCCTCAATTTAAAGCGGCGCAGCAGTATCTAAACGCCTTACCTTCGAATCATTATTCCGGTTGGGCCAATCGTGTCAAAGCCATTCCGAATGGCAAAACTCTAATCCCCGCACAAATCAAAGAGGGCATTTGGGAAGTAGTATCGGAAGCGGCGCTTGAAGAATACGCCATTGAAGTGACGTACCTAAGTCGCAAGCATAACGAACTAAAAAGCTACACACTGCATCCGCAAGCCATTGTTGTTCGTCACAGCGTCAGCTACCTTTTAGCAACCGTGAAAGACTACGACGACATACTCCAATTTGCGTTACACCGCATTCAAACCGTTGAGCGCTCGGATAAAGACTTCCGACCACTTAAAGGATTTGATGTGACCGACTATATAGAGCAGGGCGGCTTTAGCTATCGACAATCACCAGGGCCTGTTGTACTTAAAGCGCGCGTGAAAGCTGAGATCGCTTGGCTGCTGTCCGAAACGCCTTTAAGCGAAGATCAAAGTTTAAAACCAGAAGAAGACGGCCGGTTTCAACTGACTGCTACCGTACCAGATGACCAACAAACACTGTGGTGGATACAAGGCTACGGTGCAGCGATTGATGTGCAGGAACCACAAAAATGGCGTGAGCATATTCATCAGCAGGCTAGGGAAGTGTTGGGGCTGATATCGTGAGAGATAGTCGTCATTTTAAGTTTTATCATTATCTTTCGACTAAGGTGCAGCATGGATTTGAAGGCTAACACGACCTTGTATTACAACATGTACGCTGAAGATTTTGCGGAGAATACACTGTCAGTCGATATGTCTGCTTTATATCAGTGCTTTCTCCCTCTTATCCCGCTACAAGGTCATATCCTCGATGCGGGTTGTGGCAGTGGCCGTGATGCGAAATATTTTCAATCATTAGGATATGAAGTATCGGCATTTGATGCGAGCTCTGAACTTGCTCTGAACTTGCTCTGATCGCATCGAATTATCTGAATATCGACGTCGACGTGCTCACCTTTCAAACATTCAATGAATCCAAGGTTTTCGATGGCATCTGGTGCTGTGCGAGTTTATTGCATGTCCCCAAAGTCGAACTCATGGATGTAATTTCACGCTTACGTCGTGCACTCAAACAGCATGGGGTTTTGTATATGTCGTTCAAGTATGGTGATGAAGAGCGTGTCAAAGAAGGGCGCTTTTTTTGTGACCAAAACGAACAAACGATCAACCAGTATTTGGCAGGGTTCGATGTCAAAGATATGTGGGTAACCGGAGACCAGAGAGAGGGGCGTTCATCCGAACAGTGGCTCAACGTAATCGTTGAGAAGCAAGAGTAGTCTGGCGATGAAAACAGCCATCGAGTTTATTGCTTACATTCAACGGATGTTGGTGGAGGGTGATTTTACCGCGACGTACAAGTATGCGTTATTACATGCGATTGCGGATGTATGCGTGGAAAGCTCCAGTGTGACCGGAAACAGTAAACTCCCTATTCAGTTAGATGTTTTAGCGGACAAAATGCTTCGTTTGTATTGGAATCAGGCCCGACCATTTGGTGGTTCTAGTCAAACAATGCAATTGCATCAAAACAGTGATTCACAAAAGCAAATCGCTATCATCACTGCGGTGCAGAGTATCCAGCAAACAGGGTTGTATAACATCAATCAGCTATACAAAAGCCCACATTATAAAACCGTGCATAGAGTAGCAAAAGCAGCCCTCAAAAGTGGCCCACTCTGGCGCTTGCAGATTTTGGCAAAAAAAGAAGAATGCTTTTTATATCCGCATGATAAAAGCCAGAACCATATCGAGCTAAATGCTGGCATCGCGGGTTATTTTCGCGAGTTTTATCACCTGATCACCTACCTCGCACGTGCCGCTTGGATCGACAAAATCATTTCTTTTAAGCACAACCAATACCTAGTAGGTGCACAAGCCAACTTACCGGAATTTCTATTTGGTCAAGACCGTAAGGCTTTAGCCTATGCCAAGCCTCTCCTTCAAGAGATACAGAAAAATACCTGCTTCTACTGCTGTAAAAAGCTCGACCAACATGCCGAAGTGGATCACTTTATCCCATTTGCCAAATACGCGTTCGACCTTGGCCACAACTTTGTGTTGGCGGATCGTACCTGCAACAACAGTAAACGAGATTACCTCGCCAGCTATGAACACAAATACAAATGGGAGGAAAACAATCTCGCCAACCACGCGGACATGATCTCTGAGAAGCTTGCCAGCTACGTTGAGTGCGATAAAGAGAAATCCATGTCTGTGTCGGATTGGGCGTATCAGATAGCGAGGAACAGTGCTTCGAACCTATGGCAAAGCAGGAGCGAGTTTAGATTAGCGTGAGTGATGGGCTGGTTTTAACTGACTAAGGCGGTGCCGGATGGTCAAGAAACACTCTGACGGATCTAAGGCTACGGTGCTGCGGTTGATGTGCATGAACTAAAAAATAGCGTGAGCACATCCACCAGCAGGCAAGGGGTGGGGCGAGGGCGCTTTAAATATTAAAGATATAGTGCGACACATTATGTTGTGAATGAGTATATGCTGAATATTTATAGATATTATAAGATAGCGTATAATTGCGATTTTTTAAGCTCAAAGATTTTCCAATCTGGCGTTGCTAAGGTCTCTGCTTGGTACAATGGGCTCTACTTTAACAGTGACTAGAAAGGTTTTGAAGTCAGTTGTGAAGGTTGATCTTAAATAAAAAGCGTTAACTTGTTGAAAGCAATGACTTAGTTTCTGTTATAAAAAGGTTTTTATATATGGAATTTGAAAAAAGGGAAGAAGTCTGGAGGAGTTTTTTAAAAACTTGGCCTGAAAGTCGGGTTTTAAAAATGACTTTGGAAGAGTATGTCTCTACTGGAGATAAGGAAACATTTACCTATTGGCTTGAGACTAAGACAAGATGTTTGGGATCAATAAAAGGTGGTTCTTCAGAAAAGTTTGGGATTTATAAAAGAGCTGATGGCAATAGTTTAAATAATAGGGCGGGCTTTTATAATGATCCTATATACACATGGAACCTCAAATATGGACCTGATTCAAAATCCGCATTTAAAAGCGTTAAAAATAATATAATTAGTGTTATTGATGCTATTAAGAAGGGAGATCTAAGTTCCATCGAAGAAATAGATTTGGCACCAACATTAAAATGGAAGATTGCATTCATTTACCAAGATAGAAATTATCCAAAGATTCTAAATATATATAAAGACACAGTTCTTCGACGATCAGTTAGAGATAATAGCGCTAGTTTTTCAAAGATTTATACTGAATTGCTTAGAAGGAAGCCTGCCGACGTCAGTATCTTAAGGTACGGGTTTGATGTTTGGGATGGAAATAAAGATGCTAGTGCGGAAGATATATTAGAGTTCATAAGAAAAATGGACATTAGAGAGCTAGAAGATTTTTCGCCAGCAAGAAAGCAAGATTTATTTTATCTTACTAAATGGGCTTTTGATAATAAATTAGATATATTTTCCAGTAGTGTTGAGGACGAATTTAAAATTGGCCGATGGTCGTCTTCTAATAATGAGCCTCAGTTTTTATTTAAAAGAGTAAGTTATAAAAAGAAGTCGATTAAAGTTGATGGTGAAAAATTTAGCCTCAGTTTATTGAACAATTTCGAGCATGAGTTGCAAGGGTTTTTAGAACGGCATAGTGTTAGTAGAGCTGGCTATTGGCCTGTCGATTATATTGAAGAAGATAGCTTTAACTCAGAGGTTGAAATAGTTTCTGACAATGAATTAAAAGGGGTAGATACGTTGAATAGCATATTTTATGGCCCCCCTGGGACGGGAAAAACGTTTCACACGATTGAAGCTGCCGTGAAGGCCGCTGAACCTACATTCAAATGGGAACGTAGAGCAGAGCTTAAACAGGAATTTGATCGCTTAGTGAATGAGCGGCGTATCCGTTTTGTGACTTTCCATCAAAGCTACGGTTATGAGGAATTTGTAGAAGGGCTAAAAGCAAAAACTGAAGATGGCACTATTACGTATTCAGTTGAGCCAGGTGTTTTTCGTCAAATGTGTTCAGACGCAGAACAATATCAGGCGGAATCCCCTGCAGGTCAAACTTATAACTTTGAAACCTGCTGGCAAGCTTTTGTTGAGCATCTAGCGAATGAAGACTTTATTGAAATACCAATGGCAAAAACCTCTTTTCGCGTTGTGGATTTCAATGAGAATCGAATCTTTTTTGAAAAGAGCAACGGAAAAACAGACCATACATTAAGCATCAATACGTTGCGCGCTATTTTTAATGGTTCAAGAACCTACACAACTGGCTTAGGTGTCTATTACCGACCTTTAGTAAGCTTTCTGAGAGAATTGGGTGGCACAGATGAAGCGCCAGCAACAAAGCGAAAGAACTTTGTTCTTGTCATTGATGAGATTAATCGTGGCAACATTTCGAAGATATTTGGAGAGTTAATTACTCTCATTGAGTTATCTAAGCGTAAAGGTCAGCTAGAGGCACTAGAGCTAACTTTACCTTACTCAGGAGACTGCTTTTCGGTACCAGATAATCTTTATATTATCGGTACAATGAATACTGCAGACCGCTCATTAACAATGATTGATACGGCTTTACGTCGCCGTTTTGAATTTATCGAAATGATGCCAAAGCCAGAGCTTCTTGATAGTGTGGTCGTCAAAGGGGTAAATTTATCAAAGTTATTGGGTACACTGAATCAGCGTATTGAAGTGCTGTACGATCGTGAGCATACATTGGGACATGCTTTCTTTATGAATGTGAAGAAATGCCTTGATGAAAGCGACTATGATGCGGCATTCGAAGAGTTGGTCCACGCATTTCAAAATAAGATCATTCCATTACTGCAAGAATACTTTTTTGATGATTGGAACAAAATTCGCCTAGTTCTAGGGGATAATCAAAAAAATGAAAGTTTTCAGCTCATATTAGAAAAGCCAGTTAGCAACCTATCCTTGCTATTTGGTCAAGATCATAATATTGACCCTTATGATGAAGGCGTTATTCAATATCATTTGCGAGGGGGTAAGGAAGCCGTGTGGCGGGAACCAATGACTTACATTTGCATGTATAGTTCAACGATACCAGAGCAATCGCACAGTGAATCCGATAATAAGTTGGAAGAATAGAGCATGAAAGTTTCAACGCTTTCAGTTCTTGAGTTTGGGTACTTAGTTAAGGAAGAAGATCAACTTAAAGTACCCAACGCAACTGCATTAAAGTCTTCTGATTTTGAATACTTGGAACAGCGATGTCTATTGCCTGATAGTGGCGCTCCGTATGGAAAGGCCTTTCAGTTTAAGTTACATAGAAAGTGCCGAGTATTACAGGCTCAAAATTACGTTGGTTTACTGTATCTACCTTCTGGTCAATCAATAGAGATTTTGCCGAAAACCGGTAATCATGATGATGTGCCGCATGCGCGACAAACTCTATTGATGATGCTGCAATCCTTGCGTGAGTTTCGACACATTGAGCTTGAGACAGCTGATATAGATGTCCTGAAGCTACCACTGATTGAAGTATTGATTCGTCGATTTTTGAAGACAGTGAATCAAGTGGTTAAACAAGGGCTCAGACGTGACTACGTCCCTAAGCAGGAAAATCTGACGACCAAGCGTGGCAAACTCAAGATTGGGCTTCAGGTAAAGCATAATTTTGTTGAAAAACAGCGTTTTTACTGTGAATACGATGAGTATTTACCCGATATACCTGTGAATAGGGTAATCAAAGCAGCCATGCTGCAGGTTCAGCGTTACAGCAAGGATGCCCGTAATCAAAAGCTATTGCGAGAATTACTGTTCCACTTTGACGATATTCCGAGTAGCAATCAACCAGCATTAGATTTTGCCAGAATCAAATTTGATCGAGGTATGGGCTACTATAGGCCAGCGATATCCTGGTCTGGGTTAATATTAAATAATTTATCGCCAGTGAGCATGAGTGGTCGTTCTCAGGCGCCATCGTTACTGTTTCCAATGGAGTCCGTCTTCGAAAGTTACGTGGCAATGGTCTTGCGTAGGCAGCTTCAACCCGGTTCAATCTTAAAAACGCAAGCCGCTTCGAAGTCATTAGTGACATTTGATAAAAGTAAGCATTTCACACTGAAACCAGATTTACTGCTCACTTTAAATGATGGGCAGCAATGTGTTTTAGACACCAAGTGGAAGCGACTTGATCTCAATGAATACAATTTTGGTTTATCGCAGAGTGACTTCTACCAGATGTTCGCCTATGGCCATAAGTACCTCAATGGTGAAGGGGAATTGGTATTGATATATCCGGCACATGCTGGCTTTTCGAGTCCAATAGAGCATAGCTTCGATTTCAGCTCACATTTGAAGCTTTATGTAGTACCGTTTGAAATTAACCCAAATAATCAAAACCGATTGATTCTTCACCAAAATATAAGTTTCAAAATACTTAGATCTGTTGCTTAGCCGACAGCCCGACATGTGAGAAAATACATTTATACAAGATTTATGATCGAGCTAAGCAGTAACAAACATATAACGTAACACTAGGAAGGCTTACTAATGAACAAGCAACAACTGGCCGCCAAAATCTGGGAATCAGCCAACCAGATGCGCTCAAAAATCGAAGCTAACGAATACAAAGATTACATATTAGGTTTCATTTTTTACAAGTACCTGAGCGACCAATTAGTACAGTTTGTTACCAAAGAGGGCATGACACCTGAAGACATTAAAGCCCTCAACGAAGAAGACGCGGACACGGTCAAGTACATTCAAGACAATCTAGGCTATTTCATCGCTTACGATAATTTGTTTTCTACTTGGGTAGACCCAAAACACGACTTTGACGAGTCTAACGTGCACGATGCGCTATCCGCCTTTAGCCGTTTGATTTCGCCTACCTACAAAAAATTGTTTGAAGGTATTTTCACCACACTCGAAACGGGTCTTAGCAAACTGGGTGAAAGCGCGGGTAAGCGCACAAAAGCCATTAGTGACCTACTGCATTTAATCAAAAGTATCCCAATGAACGGTAAGCAAGGCTATGACGTACTGGGTTACATCTATGAATACCTGATTGAAAAATTTGCCGCTAATGCCGGTAAAAAAGCCGGTGAGTTCTACACGCCGCATGAAGTCTCGGTACTGATGTCGCACATCATCGCCCACGAATTAAAACACAAAGACACCATCGAGATTTACGACCCAACGTCGGGCTCGGGTTCGTTACTGATTAATATTGGTGAAGCGGTCGAAAAATACGCCAAAAGCAAAGACAGCATTACCTATTATGCCCAAGAGCTGAAAGCCAATACCTATAACTTGACCCGTATGAACCTCATCATGCGCGGTATTAAAGCCAGCAATATCAAAACCCGTAACGGTGACACATTAGAAGACGATTGGCCATACTTTGATGAAAACGATCCGCAAGGGTCTTATCATGCGCTGTATGTGGATGCGGTCGTTTCTAACCCGCCTTACTCGCAACCATGGGACACAAGTTTTAAAGACAGCGACCCACGTTATTCGCGTTTTGGTCTTGCGCCCAAAACCAAAGCCGACTTTGCCTTTTTGCTGCATGATCTTTATCATCTAAAACCCGATGGCATTATGACCATTGTCTTGCCCCATGGCGTGTTGTTCCGTGGCGGTGAAGAAGGCGAAATTCGCAAGCAACTGATTGAGCAAAACCACATTGATGCCATTATCGGCTTACCTTCTAATATCTTTTTTGGTACTGGTATTCCTACCGTTATTTTGGTGCTCAAACAAAAAAGGCAAAATACCGATGTACTAATTGTGGATGCCTCCAAGCACTATGTTAAAGAAGGCAAAAATAACAAACTGCAAGCCAGTGACATCAAGCGCATTGTTGATGCGGTCATTAACCGCGACAGCATCGAAAAATTCTCGCAAGTAGTCAGCAAACAAACCCTGCACGACAACGGCTACAACTTAAACATACCGCGTTATGTCGACTCGTCACCAGCGGCTGAAAGCTGGGATTTACACGCCACTATGCTAGGCGGCATCCCCAATAGCGAAATTGCGCAGTTACACCAATATTGGCAAGCATTCCCGCAATTGCATGATGGGCTGTTTGTGGCCAAGTCTGCCGCCTACAGTGAATTAGCCATTGCCAAACGAGACGTTAATGCAACCATTACCCAGCACTCACAAGTGGTAGAGTTTGTCACTGCCTACAACCAGGCGTTTGATGGCGGCAGTCATGGTGTTAGTGGCAACAGCAGCTTTGATGGCTACTTACACACTAGCCTGATTCAAGGCTGGCAAGCCGTTAACCGTAACCAGCAAGAGCCTGAATTAAGCACCGAGCTTTTCACACGCTTAGCGCCCATTGCCCTTATCGACAAATACCTAGCCTATCAATTTTTAAATAACCAATGGCAGGTTATCAATGCTGATTTAGAAATGATGCAAACCGAGGGGTTCACTGCCACGAAACTAGTTGACCCAAATATTGTGGTCAAAAAGATCAAGGGCAAAGACACCGAAGTACAGGATGGCTGGAAAGGCCACATCATGCCCTTTGATTTAGTACAACAAACCTACTTGAGCGATGACCTAGCGGCTCTGGCAAAACAAGAAAACCGCCTTGTCGAAATCGCCAGCGCGCTTGAGGAAATACTCGAATCGTTAAGCGAAGAAGACAAAGAACAAGACACCGTAAAAGAAAGTAAAGACGCCTTTGCCAATGCCGAAGTCGCCAAGGCGGCGAAAGCTTTCCTAAAAGAGCAAAAAGAGACCAAAACTAAGTTCTCAGCCGACAGCCCTGAGCCAGAGGAAAGTTATAAAGCAAAAATCATTAAGGCTAATAAACTCATCGATGAAGAAAAAGCTCTGAAAAAAGCGGTCAAAGTAGCACAAATCGCACTGCACTTAAAAACGAAAACCACCATCGAAGGTTTAACCGACGAGCAAGTGAACGAATTACTGCGCTTAAAATGGATCGCGCCATTAAGCCAAGAGCTTGCCGCCATGCCAAGCGCCGTGATTACTCAGCTCACCAGCCAAGTACAAGCCCTTGCCGATAAATACGCGGTGACCTATTCGCAAGTGGCGAATGAGATTAAAAGTACGGAGATTGAGCTGGCAGACATGATGGGCGAACTTACGGGCAATGAGTTTGATCTGCAAGGTTTGGCTGAACTGACTAGCTTATTGAAGGGCGCATAAGATGAGTATGGAAAAGAATGTGCCTGAAATTCGCTTTAATGGGTTTAGTGGGGAGTGGCGAAGGAGAATTTTGGGGCGCCTCTGCGATATTGGAGATATAGACCATCGAATGCCGGAATCTAAAGCAACGGGTATTCCCTACCTAATGACTGGTGACTTCTATGGAATTAACGGGCTTGATTTTAAAAGTGCCAAGTTGATATCAATTGAAGATTACGAGCAATTATCAAAAAAAATAAAACCTGAATTTGGCGATATAATATTTGCTCGTTATGCGTCAGTTGGGTCTGTGAGATATGTTGAAACAAAAATTAGATTCTTAATTTCTTATTCTTGTGCAATTCTAAAAACGAAGAACACCTCTTATGGCAAATATTTGTTCTATTTTTTTCAAACAACCAGAGCCAAAGAACTAATTGAATTAGATATAAATACAGGATCTCAAAGAAATATTGGCACTGACTCACTTAAAAAGTTGGCGGTTTCTTTACCAAAACCTAAAGAACAAACCCAAATCGGCAACACCTTCCAAAAACTCGATAACCTAATCAACCAACACCAACAAAAGCATGACAAGCTCAGCAGTATTAAAAAAGCCATGCTGGAACGCATGTTCCCCAAACAAGGCGAAACCATCCCCGAAATTCGCTTTAAAGGGTTTAGTGGAGAGTGGGTGGAAATGTCCTTTAGGTCATGCTTTGCCAATGTACCAAACAATACTCTTTCTAGGGCAGAACTAAACTACCAATCAGGAATAGCAAAAAATATTCATTATGGAGACGTATTAATTAAGTTTGGTGAGACTCTTGATGCTGAGAGTGAACTGATACCATTTATTACAAATAATGATGTATCTAATAAACTAAAACATACTGCTTTACAGGATGGCGACATAGTTATTGCTGATGCGGCTGAGGATAATACTGTTGGCAAATGTTTAGAATTATTCAATGTAGGTGAGTTTTTGGTTTTTTCTGGATTACACACGATTGCAGTAAGGCCTATTTTACCCTTTGCATCAAAATATCTAGGCTACTATTTGAACTCAGTCTCATTCCACGATCAGCTTTTATCGTTGATGCAAGGTACAAAAGTACTATCAATATCAAAAACTGCAATACAGAATACCTATGTAGTATTTCCAAAAATGGTGGAAGAACAAGCAGCAATAGGTGGGTACTTTCAAAAACTAGATGAACTTATCAATCAACACCAACAACAAATCATTAAACTCAATAACATTAAGCAGGCCTGCTTGAGCAAAATGTTTGTTTAGCAGGGAGCACAACCATGACAACGTTTAAAACCGAAGCGCAATTTGAGCAGGCCTTTATTGAGGTGCTTACCCACAAGGGCTGGGAAAGTGAGATACTTAAAAACAAAACCGAAGCGGATTTACTACAAAACTGGGCGAACATTTTATTTGAAAACAATCGCCAGCAAGACCGTTTAAACGACGTGCCACTGACGGCAACGGAAATGCAGCAGATTATTGAGCAGATCAAAGAGCTAAAAACACCGCTTAAACTCAATGGGTTAATTAACGGCAAAACGGTAGCCATTAAGCGCGATAACCCCGCCGATGCCTTACATCTTGGCAAAGAAGTCAGCCTAAAAATCTATGATCGCCAAGAAATTGCTGCTGGTCAAAGCCGTTACCAAATTGTGCAACAGCCGAAATTTGAACGCGGTAGCCCACTGCGTAATGACAGACGTGGTGATGTGCTGTTACTGATTAACGGTATGCCGGTTATTCATGTGGAGCTAAAGCGCAGCGGCATACCGGTAAGCCAAGCGGTTAACCAGATCGAAAAGTATTCCAAAGAAGGTATTTTTAGTGGCCTATTTTCACTGATCCAAGTGTTTGTCGCTATGGAGCCAGACGAGGCCAAATACTTTGCTAATCCCGGCTCTTATTCAGGGAGCGATGGCAAATTTAACCCAGACTACCAATTCAATTGGGCCGATTTCAATAACGAGCCCATGAACCATTGGAAAGATATTGCCTCGACGTTGTTATCCATCCCCATGGCGCACCAGTTAATTGGCTTTTACACTGTTGCCGATGATACTGATGGTGTGCTTAAAGTGATGCGCAGTTATCAGTATTACGCCGCCAATGCGATATCGGATAAGGTAGCCAAAACCAACTGGCAGCAATTGGGTAGCGCTGCTAATAACCCAGACCGCTTGGGCGGCTATGTGTGGCATACCACGGGTTCAGGCAAAACCATGACCAGCTTTAAATCAGCACAGCTCATTGCCCAATCGAAAGATGCCGATAAAGTCATTTTTTTGATGGATCGCATCGAGCTGGGCACCCAGTCGCTGGCGGAATACCGTAATTTTGCAGGCGATGGTGAAGATGTACAAGCCACCGAAAATACCCATGTATTGGTAACCAAGTTAAAAAGCACGTCACCTGCCGACACCCTGATTGTTAGCTCTATTCAAAAAATGAGTAATATTTTTGAGGCGATGGATGACGAGGGGGTAGCCACCAATAGTGCCGATATTGAAAAAATCCGCGCTAAACGCTTGGTATTTATTATTGATGAGGCGCATCGTTCAACCTTTGGTGACATGCTAATTGTTATTAAACGTACTTTTCCTCGTGCCTTGTTTTTTGGTTTTACTGGCACGCCGATCCAAGAAGAAAATGAAAAAAACGGTAATACTACCAGTACCGTATTTGGCAATGAGTTGCACCGCTACAGCATAGCTGATGGTATTCGAGATGGTAACGTACTCGGCTTTGATCCCTATAAAGTGCCTACTTTTAGAGACAGCGACCTAAAACAAGCCGTTGCCCTAGAGCAAGCTAAGGCGGGATCTGTAGCGGAAGCAATGGATAATCCCGCCAAAAAGAAAAAATTTAATTATTTTATGAATGAAGTGCCTATGGCTGGCTACAAAGACGCCACAGGTAAATACCACAAAGGTATTGAAGATTATGTGCCAAAAAGTCAGTACCTAAGCGAGACTCACCAAACCAAAGTGGTAGAAGATATTCTGCATAAATGGAATGTGCTAAGCCAAGGCAATAAGTTTCATGCGATTTTGGCGACTAACAGTATTGCTGAAGCCATTGATTATTACCGTCTGTTAAAGGCTGCTAAGCCTGATTTAAAAGTATCAGCGCTATTTGACCCCAACATTGATAATGACGGCAGTGGCGACCGTGGGCCAACGTTTAAAGGTGATGGTCTGGATGAAATTATGCGTGACTATAATTCGCGTTATGGCCACGATTTTGATTTTTCCCGTCATGCAGCATTTAAGAAAGACCTAGCTGCACGCCTTGCTCACAAAAAACCTTATGAGCGCATTCATACCGATCCTACAAAACAGTTGGATCTATTGATTGCGGTTGATCAAATGCTCACCGGTTTTGACTCCAAGTGGCTGAATGTCTTGTATTTAGATAAGGTAATAAGATACCAAAATATCATCCAAGCCTTCTCTCGTACCAATCGATTGTTTGGCCCCGATAAGCCTCATGGTGTTATCCGTTACTATCGTTACCCGCATACGATGGAGCAACATATTAACGATGCAGTAAAACTATACTCTGGCGACAGACCCATAGGGTTATTTGTTGATAGGCTAGAAAGTAACTTAGAAGCAATGAATGAACTATTCGGTGATATTACCGAGTTGTTCATCAGTGCCGGTGTGGCAAATTTTGAAAAACTGCCAGAAGATGTTGAGGCGTGCGCAAAGTTTGCTGAACTATTTAAAGTATTTAACCAGCATCTAGAAGCCGCGAAGGTACAAGGTTTACATTGGGAGCAGTCGGTCTATACATTCACGACGGACGCTTCAACAGGCGAAAATGAGACTGAGCATGAGGTGACTCTGGCCATTAATGAACAAACCTACCTGAGTCTTGCGCTGCGTTATAAAGAGCTCGCATCAAAAGGTGATGGTGGTGGTGCGGGTGGCGGCGATGTGCCTTTTGATATTAGTGGCTATTTGACGGAAATTGATACTGGAAAGATTGATGCCGACTATATGAATAGTCGTTTTGATAAATATTTAAAAGAGCTAAATCAGCATAATGATCAAGCCAGCATTGAACTTACGCTCAACGAACTGCACAAGTCATTTTCTTCACTAACGCAAGTTGAACAAAAATACGCCAAGCTTTTCTTACATGATTTACAGCGTGGTGATGCAAAGTTAATAGAAGGCCATACTTTCAGAGATTACATCAACACCTACAAAGACAATGCTGAAAATGCCCAGATTAATGCCATTGTTAATGCGCTAGGTTTAGATAAAAGCCTGCTTGTAAGCTTATTAAACGATAGTGTTAATGAGAAAAACCTTAACAATTTCGGTCGCTTTGATGCGCTTAAAGACACTGTTGATAAGGCAAAAGCCAAAGTTTATTTTGAAAAACTAGATGGCCTAAGCATTCAACCCTTTAAGCTCAATATTCGCATCGATCAGTTTTTAAAGCAGTTTATTTTTGCTCAGTTAGATGAGATAGAAGATACTGAAGAAATTGTTTTGAGTATGGTTGCAGAAAAAGAATCTACGATGTCAGAAAAAGAGATTTATGACAAAAAAATACGAAAATATGTAATAGATAAAGATGGAAACGGAGTATATGAAGTATGACAACGGACTTGCATTCAGTAAATATTAGTAAAGAAGCCCTCTTTGATATGATCTTGGCAGGACTTGAAGCTTATTCGATAAAGCATGATGGCCAAGATATCGTTGCTATCGAGACTTTTGCGCATATGTGGGGAAGAGTTAATAAAAACTTACCCTTTAAATGCTATGTTGATCATCTAACACCGGAAACATCTGCAACTCGGACGAGAGGCTCCGTTGCCGCATTTGAAATTTCATTGGAGCTCAAAAAAGATATTGCTGCCGTTTTTGGTAAAGGCTTTGAATATATTGGCACAATGCATTCACACCCTTACCTTAAGATTGAAGAAGAAGAGGGGATTGTTTACGAGTATGATGCAAAATCTATTCGTAAGAAAAAGTTTTACCAATGTTCAGATGGTGATCATGAGTCTGAGTTTACAAGCTCAACTGTCACGGTTGGCAAGCGCGAATACAGTGTCGCGATTATTTTAACGGTACATGCGATGGATAGGGCCAGGGATGAGCTCGATGGTGTAATTGATGAACAAGTTTTTGAGTTTTCGTTGGGGAATTTAAAAATGTGGCTTTTCGCACAGGTTTTCGAGCATGTTCATAATGATGACCTAACTGATCAAGATGCCTTTGAATTTGGAAAGTTTAAACTTGATATTAATGAATTTGAAGATGAGTTTACTTTTCCAATCCCTGTATCGACTCAATTAAATTGCGAAGCCTTAGGCACATCAGGTTTTTTATTTGAAGGATTTGGGCGTTTAAAAATAAGCGATAAGGATTCTCTATACACAAATAAGAGACAAGCAGAGAAGCGATTCTGGCATAATATTTAGCTTGTAAAAAATCAACTCAAAGTGTGAGCTTCACTTTGTCTCTTGGCTTGATTTACTAATCCATAACCTCAATCACGCTGGTACCGTAACAGGTACTTTCATATATGAAGTATCTTTGCTTGATCTGATACTCTGAGCACTTAAAGGAAATTAAAATGAGTACAACTGCAACATCACGTATCTTAACGAAATATGGCATCCTAATTGAAGATATCTATGGAGATGTAGACCAATTAGGAAGGGTCCCTCATGCAATTCCAGATGAGACCTTTAAACAGTGGAAAGTGCGCTTATTTGGTGAAAATTTACCTGATATGGCTATATATGTACCTTGGATTCCTACTCAGCAAACACGAATGTCAACTTTAAAAGACATGTGTGCAAGTGAGTACATCCTACGAGCCATGAAAGAATATCGTGCGCTATCAAAAGAAGAAGCTGAGTCGGTATCTCAAGATGCTAAAAAGCAAATTAAAGAAGCTAAAAGTCAGATAAAGGATGCGAAGGCTTCTAAAGAAGTTTTAGAAGCTCAGCTTGCTGAAAAAGATAAAGAGCTGAATGCTATGTACATGGTTCCAATGGAGGTATTGGAAGATCTTGTTGTTCAAATGGGTGATGATATTCAGCCTTCAGTTAAAGAATTTATGGATCGCCACTTAAGAGAAGATCATGAAGAAGTCGATACTAAGAAACTGTTAGCACAGTTGTTAAACCTGTATAACCGTGCTGTTGCTCAATATCGAAAAATTGATCCTGATCTTAAATAAGTGACCTCTAATCACTCATCTACTATCTCCGTCACGCTGGCGCCGTAATAGGTGTCAGCGTCGACGAAGTGCCTTAGCTTGATCTGATATTCTGGCATCTAACTGTCATATTAGGGGCTGTGCAGTTCATCTTCGATTTATCACCAGCCGATTCTGTGATCACAATTTGGTGATTTAATAAATCATTTTCTAATGTAGTGGACGGGATTTTAAGTGCTTCTGGCGTTCCGCTACCTTGTGTATTTCCCAAACTGGTTACGTTTTTAGTTGATGTTTATTTAGTTAGAACGTAAGCTAATGGTTACAAAGATAGTTAACGTTTTTCTTTTATTTCAATAACTTAGGGCGACATGTTTTGTCGTTCTGCACTGCTATAGTTGTCCCTGTTGAACGTCAAACATGAGGACACTTCTATGATTATCCATTCTCACAATTTACGCTTTTTTCCAGATTCAAACTCAGTTCACCGTATGGGTAAGATCGCGCCGGACTTCTATATTCCCCGTGTGAAGTATGTGTACGAGCTTGATTTGTACACCTTTGATGAGTGCAGTGATCACGGTAATTATTTATTGGGCAGAGCGGTACAGGGCCTTAAAAACGCCATAGTCGATGCTTTGGAGGAGCGAGTCTATAACGAGGCTAACTTGGCAGCTACTTTTTGGGTATCGCGTCAGCGTGTATCGGATTCAATCGCGACGGATCCGATCTACATTGCTTCAGTGGAGGACCTAGAAGAGTGGATTGACTTTGAGGAACTAGCAGAGCGCTATGAAGAATGTTTTAGTTTAGAGGATTTAATCAACGAGACTGGGTTTATGCGTTCTGTCAATGTGTATATTTGGCGGGAAAGCACCTTCAAAGTCGAGCCATTGCTTCACGTTGAGAACAGCCAAATCTGGTATCCAGATCAACAGCAGAAGTGGTTCCTATGGGATAACGGTGAAAGAGTTGAGTGCGGTAGTTTTAGTTGCTTCGATGAGAAAGGTGGCAAGGTGAAACTTTCTCGTAAGAACATTTTGAAAGATGGCGACCGTACCATGGTGGAGTACGGTGGTGAGCAGCACGCGCAAGCAGAGCTCTTTTATTTACTAGAGCATATGCTGGCTAAGATCGTTGGTCATCGCTCGGATTGTATCAGCGTTAAATCGATTAAGTTTGAGCTGCATGATAAGCCAGGCGAAAAGAAAGAGCCGCTAAAGGCTGTGCCGAGGTCGTCTGAAGAGTGGGTGCCTCGCAAGATCAATCGTAATCCATCACGTAAGTCTAAGAAGTAGGGAGACTGACTATGGCTATCTTACGTGAACACATAGCAGCCCGCGGCAAGCGATTAGCAGAGCTTGTCGATAAGCAAACTCAAGATGGGGCATTCTATCTAGAGGACTCAGCACTGATTTGGGACATTACAAACCCAATCAAAGAGAAGCTGCTTATCATGCCATATTTACCGATTCAAGAGGGCATCGTCATTAAGCGCAGAAAGCTTAATGACGAGCGTTGGCAGGAAGTCGAGCAGGACGCAGGCCTGCCATTGCTCACTTGGGCTCAGACCTGTCCGATATTGGCTGAGGTCGTACGTTTTTTGCCGGAGGACGCAAAGAAGATGGCGCTGTTGGTTCGCTACCTTCAGATCTCGATGCTGAATACTTGCCTTCAATCTGATGCGTTCAAACAGCTGTGTGAGTCAGATTTTAATTTGGCTTGGCTTTTCTTGGGCTGTGCTCAAAAGGCGCAACTGACCGAAAAGGACATTGAACATTGGCTGACACGGCCGCGTTTAGATTTGTTAGAGCTGGTCGCTGGGCATCGACAGAAATGGATGCTGAAGTGGCTACGTAAAGTGACAGCCAGTATTGGAGATGTGCACGAATGGGAGCGCTTACAGAAATGGATTCGTGATCCGCAGCAAGTCGCTTATTTAAACGGCTTTGAGGCCGTCAGTGTGTCATTTTTGCAGATCATGACGTTGTTGGATTTGCCGATTGATATTCGCAAATGGCGTGATGACTTGGAAACACTTAAACCACTGTCTGGCAAAGATGTACGCAGTTGGCTTTGGCAAGTGAGAGAAACGGCAGAAGATGTTCAGCGCATGGGCAAGGCGTTAGGTATTCCAGCTTATAGTCATTTTGATAACGTGCATTCGTTTGCAGGTTTAAAACGTCGCCATGATAAATGGATGAAGCGATTGCTTTTGTTATTACCGGAAGAGGAAGGTTTAAGGGGCGTGTTTCCCATGCCTCCGTTTGAGGGCACAGAGACTATCCAACCGATTTTGACGTTTATGTCGTTGTGCAAGGAGGGGCAACGTATGAGGCATTGTGTCTCTAGTTATCGTGAAAATATTGAGCAGGGCGAAAGCTATATTTATCGTTTCCTAGGTGCACAGCGTGCCACGGTTGAGCTGATATGTTCAAAGGGAGGGTGGAGTCTTGGGCAGATCAAAGGGCATCATAATACTGAGCCCACTGCAGAAACGTTAAGTGACATTCAAGCCTGGTTCGACCAGTACGAAGGTTCGAAAGTGTCCTATCTAGAGCGTCGACGCTCTTTGTCTGCTCGGCCCAATGATGTGTTTTTTCCGTTGCCTCCATTCGTCACCGAATCGCCACTTATTGCGCTTGAGAGTGAACAAATGTACGAGCGAGAGCAGCGCTACATGAATGGACAAATCCAAAGCACTGTGGAGCAAATACACAAAGGCGAGCGGTATGTCTTTCGAGTAGAGCGCCCTGAGGCTGAGCGAGTCATTGAGTTTGAATGTGCGGCTAATGGCCAGTGGCAAGTCGTAAATGTGGCGTGTCGTGAGGTTGCTCGCAACCAAAATGATGTGGATCTATTGGATTGGTGGCTTGCTATGAGCGACATACCTGAAGGTTGGTCGGTATTGGAAGTAGGGGATGATCAATGAATACTAGTAATCAAAATAGCGTATTTGAATTGGTCGATGATACCACGCCCAAAATACTCTTGGTTGGCATTGGTGGCTGTGGGTGCAGTGCAGTGGAAGTGATGGGACAAACGGCCATCGCTTCAAAGGTCACGCTGGCTGCGGTTAATACCGATCAACGTGAGCTCAAGTTGACGCAAGTTTCGTTACAGGTTCCGATTGGAGACGTTATTACGAAAGGACTGGGTGCGGGCTCTATGCCGCATGTTGGGGAACAGTCTGCGCGAGAATCGCTGAATGCTCTGCAAGACATGATTCATGGATATGATCTGGTGATCACCATCAGTGGCGGTGGCGGTGGAACCGGTACAGGCGCGACACCCGTGGTATTAGAGCTGTGCGAACAGCTTAATGTGCCGACGATTGCGTTTGTCGTGCGTCCATTTGCATTTGAAGGAAAACGTCGCTTGCTGTTGGCAGACACGTTAATAGAGCGTTGCCGACAGTCTGCTGGCACGACTTTTGTTTTAGAAAATGCCAAGCTTCAACAAGCGCTAGGCCAGAATGCCAAACTTGATGATGCCCTCGATGCGGCAAATCAGTATATCAATGAATTGATATCTGGACTGTTGGCAATGGTGGACAGTGATGCGGTGGCTCGGATCGACTTCGCCCATTTCATCATGGTTCTATCTGGGCGAGGTGTGGGCTATGGTGCAGTGATTGAAGCGGGCAACTATGGCGATATCGTCGATAAACTGACCGATTTTCCTTTATTGCAAGGTATGCAGGATGCACATACTGAAGCCCATGTGATTATGCATATTTGGGCCCCTGAAAGCTTTACCTTGTCCGAATACTCGAACCTCAGCGAAGCACTGCATGGGCAGTTAAGCGGTAATTTGGATGTGTCTAGCGGGTTCAGTGTATGGGAAAAAACGAGTTTCAAAGTAGTGTTGTTTGTGAATCATACTGTGTAGCAGCTTAGCTTCTTATGTGGTGGAGCGTGCTGTTTTTTATGAATGACACAACACGCTCTGTTACTCATTTTCTTTGCTATCCTTCAACTAACGAACAACAACCGGCAGCGGACCAAACTGAATTTGGCTGCTTTACTTGCTGCTGAATTCTATTAACCCCCACACACCGCCCAGTCACTGCCGTCGGTCCAGACTGTTGCTTCTTGTTTTTCAATGTCTTGGTTTGTAGGGGTGGCGCCGAAGAAGGCGCCGTAGGTGGTTGACGGCGCGCGTCCATGAACGTTGATTTGGATGCGGTCTTTTTCCACCGCTGCGACGTGTCCAATGCTGTTTTGCCATGTGCACACTTGTGTGCCGACCGATTTAGGCTGTTTTAGGTTGTGTTCGAATCGTGCCTGACGAGACTGCGCTTCTTGCTCTACTTTCGATTGCTTTTGTTTGGCTTGTTGCTGGCTCTGTTTGATGTCTGCAATCAGTGACATAGCCTTTTGCTTCTAAAAATGCGGCTTGGCAGGCTTTCTATAGAGTTGGATCGAATGCACACCCAGTGCGATACCAACGCAGGTAATAATGGCGATAGAAAGCGATAGCGGCCAGAGCTCGACCATAATAGGTGACACCTGTGAGCAAATGGCACCAAACGCCAGTTGCAAGAACCCCATTAATCCTGCGGCTAAACCGCCATTACTGCCGACACCACCAATCGCCGCCGATTGATAAGACGGCTGACTGATGCCTCGACCAAGAGTGACTAAGCACATCGGTAGAAAAAGCGTTAGGTAGTGGGTATAGGTGATCATTGGGATCAACAGCAATAATAGTGCACCGAGTAACGCGATCCCGTTACCTAATCCAATGGCGCGATCTTCATTGACGTACTTTGTGACCCGTGTGCTTAAGAAGCCACCTAACATGAAGCACAGGGTGATGCTCATAAACCAATAGCCAAATAAATGACTTGATTGATCAAAGGTCGCGGTGATGTAAGGTGAAGCACTGACAAAAAAGTAGAAGCAGCAGGCAATCAACGTATTGGCAATGGCGTAGCTGCGAAACGAGGCGTCTTTAAGTAAAGTTTGATAGAGCGTTAAGGTGTCGCGAAAGGAAAACCGTTTTTTGGTCTCCGATGTTGCTTGTACATATCGTGTGGCCAGCAGAAACAATAAACCGCCAAGCACTCCGGTCATCACAAAAATATACCCCCAGCGTAAGCGCCCTTATATCAGCTCCTATAACGATACGATCAGTTCTGCTAATCTAGCTTGCTTTCGGCATGTTCTAGGGCAACAGCGCTTCGAGTTTTTCTAAGGTATCCGCGTCAGCTATATGATCGAGCACGTATTGGATATAACCCGATGGCTCTAGGCCATTGGCTTTGGCGGTTTCTATCAGTGAGTAGCAGGTCGCGCTGGCACGGGCGCCTCGGGCGGAGTCTGCAAACAACCAATTGCGTCTGCCCACCGCGAACGGGCGGATAGCATTTTCGGCCAAGGCGTTACTGATGTGGACGAAGCCATGGTCGCAGTAAGCGATCAGAGATTCCCACTGATTGAGGGTATATTGGATCGCTTTGAAGGTCAGCGAGTCTTTGGGAACCTTAGGGTGATTGGTTTCCAACCATGCTTTGAGGTCTTGCAGCACTGGCAAAGCCAGTTCTTGGCGAACGGTGTATTTTTCCGACTCGCTTAAGTTCTCTATTTTGCTTTCGATGGCATAGAGCTTGCGGATTTTACCGATGGCGACATCGGCTTTCGATGGTTTGGCCTTATTGCTTTTTCCTTTTCCTTTCTGAGGCGCCGCACCGCGCGCGGCTTCGACAAACTTACGTCGCGCATGATCCCAGCAGCCAATGCGAGTGATATCAAGCTCTCGGCAGACCTTGCCATAGCCACTGTAGCCGTCCACTTGTAATACGCCACTAAACCCTTCCAATAGGCGTGCAGGAACGTGACCCGCTCGGGTCGGATCATACTCAAACAACACGGAAGGTGTATCCGGTGGTCCGCCCCGCGTGACCCACATCCATTTATCACTTTGAGCAGTTTTACCCGTTTCTTTCAACACTTGGATACGGGTCTCATGCGCTTGGATATAACGACCGTGGTTTTGTTGTTCCCGCATTAAGTTGATCAGAGGCTTAAAGACACCATCCAGTCGGATGATCCAATTCGCCATATTATTGCGACCAATTTCATGACCAAGACGAGATAACATGCCATCTAAGCGATACAGAGGTAAGCCATCGGCATATTTTGACGTGATGATGTACGCCAACAAGGAGGTAGTGGCAACGCATTTACCCAGAGGATGAGTTGGCCGTTTTGCTGCGATGATTTGCTCGCCAGTCAAAGATTCAAACACCGCTTTTTCTTGCCAGATCTCGATCACGTTAAGCTGAGCGGGGATAAACTCCAGCTCTTCTTTCACTTTGGTGAAGAAGGTTTTGGCTGCACCAGCTTTCTCGTCATCGCTTAGACTGATCTCACGACGGATTCGGTTTAATGAGAACGAGAACCCCCGCTGACGCTGACGACTTTTCTTGGTTTGCGCAAGCTCCTGGCTCAATGAGTCTTCTGGAATTTCATCAATCAGATCGTCAATCGCACTTTCCAGCTCCACTTCATCAAACAAGGTGATCTGCAACGGCTGCTTCTCACTCTTGGCGGCGAAGCGTTGTACTTTTTGCAGACGGATGATCTCTTCAAGACGCTCGATATAGGCATCGCGCTGAGCTAAGACCGAGTCTTTTTGCAACAGCAAAGACATCAGCTCAGCTTGTGATAACTGACTGTAATCTGGCGTTTTGCAATGAGATTTGGGAGCGATTTTCATGACGCTATGATAGCAGAAATGACCGCCAAAATCCTCAGCAAAGTGCCTCATAATGCAAGGTTTTATGGCCTTGCATTAGGCTAAGATCGTAGCCATCTAACAGCCAATTTATCTGCTCGCCAGTGAGGGATACCAACTCATCTGAGGCTTTGGGCCACTTAAACTTTTCCTCTGCGAGGCCTTTGTAGTAGAGCACGAAGCCATTGTCTTCCCACATCACGCATTTGATTTTATTGCGATGCCGGTTGGTAAACGCGTACAAGGCTCCAGAAAACGGATTGTGTCCTAGCTCTTGCTCGATCAGCACCGCCAGTCCATGGGCCTGCTTTCTAAAGTCCACCGGGTCTCGGTATAAAAATATCTGGGGTAAATTTAACGCAGGGCGCAGATAACGGGGCTTCATAAAGCGGTGACCAAGCTAGTCACTAATGAAATATTACCCGCATCAATGCCACGTATGACCACCCCACTGGGGGGCAGCATTTCTAGATCGAGAGCCTGCTGAGAAGGCGTTGCCAATGCTACCGGCACTAATTTTGATTCATTTGGCTAGTCATCCGCAGATGAAAACTTCTGCCGCCAATAGCCGAACTGGTGATAGACCAACCCTTCTTGCTCACAAAAAGCTTTGGCGGATAGCCCAGATGACCGCCACTTTTCGATATGGGCAGCCCAAGTTTGGTTTAATACAGTGTTTGTGCTCATGTTGATTACTCCGTCGATTATTGGGACGAAGCACAGTGTGGAAGGGACTAAGCACGAAAACTAGAGGCTGATTTAGTGACGCTTACTTTAATGTTGCGGTAGTGGCATTGGCGAATAAGTTAGCACGGATAGCGTGGTCAGTATTAAAGACACAACAAGCGTTTGAAATCAGAGTATAACCCGAGTTTGCAGATGATAAAGAAGATGACAGAACGGTCAGACCACTAGATTGAAGACCTGACATAAAAAACAGCAGAAAATGCTATGGGCTTTTTGAGGACAATCTAGCGCGGATCTCATCGTGGAGCGAGGTGAAGCCTAATAACGACTCCGAATACATTAGCGCAAACCAACCTCGTTATCGAAAATATCATTTGCAATAACGAGGCGGACCATACATTTTTATATCAGTTAAACTTATAGCTGACGCGAGCAAGAACGCTACGCGGTGTGCCTGGCATAGAGCTAGAACGCCAGTATTCTTTGTCTAATAGGTTGGTGATGGCCAACGAGGTGCGCCAAGGCCCAATATTGTAGCCAACGGCTGCATCAACACGATTGAAGCCTTCTAGCTTGCTGGTGTTGTCCGAATTGGTCCATGTATCGCCCACGTGTGTCACACCCACCTCTGTGTAAGAGCTCTCAGTTGGCAAGTATCTTAAGAACAGGTTCCCTGTATGACGAGGTACGCCAGATAACGTTTTGCCTTCATTTTCAGGGCTTGTTTTATCTTCTTTTACGGTTGCTTTGTTGTAACCATAGCCACCACGTAAATATAGGTCCTCCGTAACGCGGCCGATAAAGCTCAGCTCAACCCCTTGTGATTCTTGTTCGCCTTGAATCGCCCAGTGGTAAGGATCGTTATCTGGGTCAGGGCGGTAACGAATATTACTTTTCTCAATGTTGAAGACTGACAGCTGTGTCATTAATCGTTGGTTTAACCAATCACTCTTAACGCCCACTTCATATTGGTCGTTGTATTGTGGTTCGGCATTGAAAAGATCCAAGTCTTGGCTCGAACGGACGCTGTTTACACTGACGCGTCCGCCAAATGGCGCAAAGCTACGACTGTATGACGCATAGACCGCGTGCGCGGATGCGGGACGCCAGACAATGCCTACGTTTGGACTGAAGGTGGTATCATCAACGCTGCGTTCGAAGTTTTCATCACTGGCATTAAGCAACTTATTCTGAGCCGTACTTTCATATCGGTCAAAGCGCGCGCCGATCATGACATCGAGATTAGATGTTAAGCTGATTAGGTCTTGAGCAAAAAGACCAACGTTGACCGAATCATAGTAATTGTGGGTATTGATCAGTAGATCACCAGTACCGCGAGTGCTTTGTTTCTCTCCTGTTAGAGGGTTAACATAACCATAAATGCTGGAGCCATCTTGATTCGTATTTGCCAGTTTGGGCTCACGCTCTTCAAGAGACATGTCGAGTCCGACGACCATGCGGTGACGTAACGTGCCGGTCATAAAGTCACCCAGTAAGCTGACATTATTGCTTAGCGTGTTATTGCCTGTTTCTTGCCAGTAATAAACCTGATTGATATCGCCAACATGGCCGCTACAACTCCCGCCGAGTAGTGCTCTTGCCAAAGCGGTACAGTACAGTCTCAATCAGTGGGGCAAGCTGATGCAATATCTTACATCTCCTGAGCTTCAGCTGGACAACAATCGAGCGGAAAGGGCGATTAAGCCGTTCGTCATTGGACGTAAAAACTGGTTGTTCTCAAACACAGGTAACGGCGCGAAAAGTAGCGCGGTGCTCTACAGCATTATCGAAACAGCGAAAGCGAATGGATTAATACCATACGACTATCTGGTGACACTGTTTGAAGAATTACCAAAATTAAACGATGAGAATAAAGAACACGAGTTAGAAAAGTTACTGCCGTGGAATATCAAGTAGAGAGAACTGAAAAGAGTATTTTCCGCTGCCTCCTTGCAGCACAGTATCATCCTGAAAGCGACAGAGCCTCCATCCTGGAGGCTTAGACCAATCCGTTAGCCCTCTGTCTGAAACCAAAAATAGTACACTAAACGACCCATTACAAGAGCTCATTTAATTAATGATACTTTACTAGGTGTGGTTTGCCGGACGCTTACATTTCACTTAACGATTTGGCCGATTTGATTAATTCTTCTTCATCAGTGTAAATTGAAAATGACTCCGCGGCTGAAACAATGTTTCGAAAGAGTGAAAGTATTTTCGTTTTCGTGTCAGCCTTAGTGCCGCTAATAGGGGTTATGTTTCCCGTTTGTAATTGGCATTCAATGAATTGATACGCATAATTGCCAACGACATTGTGGTTGGCGTCCATATCTGGATCTGTTGAATGTACTGCATAAGCTGTGCAAGCGGCGATAATGGCGTAGCCTTCTAGTTTTGACGAAAGTTCCATGTTTTTCTTCCTATTTTAAAGTATTAATGGTGTAGAGAATATTCTAAGGCAGACAGTGTTGCTCCTGAATCAAACCGCACCTTGCATTTAGCCTCCCTCAAAGCGTTAAAGGAGAAGCCTTAGTATGTGATTTCTAATGGCATGACTAAAGTTCAGCTTTAAATAAAAAGGGATAGAAGATAGGCAGTTCGCTTGGAACGCAGCCATGGTTTACAGCAAGAAACTCGATGCATTTTGCATAGATGCTAGACGCAGATAGCGAGGAGAGGGGGAGAAAATATTTTTCTTCTTTAGAAAAGTTGAAATAGGCCAAACAAATCGGGTCGTTGGCCTTGTGTTGAGACATGTCTTTGAGCTGAAGTGTAAAGTTACGACCACCGCGAGAGCAGATTGTGATGTTTGTGGATTTGGTTACTTTTTTAAACGCATGGACTCGAAGCCGGTTAAGGCTATAAGCAAGGTTAAGTATGTCTTCAACATCTAACAGAACTGAAAAAGGTGAAAAACCGGCGGCATTTGATACTAACGACAACATGTATTCGAAGGACTTTATCTCATTTTCATATATGTTGTTCTTTTTTGTGATCGTGAATGAGGCGGTGCCTTTGGCGTTGCTAATGCTAACAGATGACCTGTCTACTGTTTCGTATTGAGAGGGGGAGTCGTTTTTTGGCTTCATTTGCCATCATCCTTTTTTTCTGGAAATAGAGCAAACCAGTTTTGATCTTTAACCAATCTGATTGCGTTCATTTTTTTACGACTGGTTGTTTTTTGTTTTGGGACGATTTCACCGGCCACCAGCGTCACCTGGAGACGCGGAAGGGTCACCCTGAACTCGGAATCGCTTGCAATTTTGTAAATAATCAGGGGGGAAACGATGGGGAAGGATTTTTCCCATGACTTTTCTTCTTCGTATTTAACAGAGAGTACTGGAGCAGGACGTTGCTTAAATCGGACGACAAATTTAGCGTCTGGATATTTATGGATGGCGTTCATTAGCTTGATTTGCTTCTCAGTGCGTAGTGAGTGTTCTTCAGGAAATCTTTTTAGTGCTTCTTGATAGTTCCCCCTTGATTTTTGAGTATCCCCTGAGGTTTTCCAACTGAGTGTCATACGTTCAAGTGTTTTGTCGATAGCGGCTTGTCGTGCGTGTCGAGTAATGATCTCAAAGTTATCTTGTTCGAGAATGATGTTTCTTGAGATAAGCATGTTGTTAATGGAATCGTATTGGGAGCGATAGATTTTAAATTGTTCGGAAGCCAGGGCTTTAAACTCGTCTTTACGCAGATTTAATGCTACGACGTTATTAAATGTGTTTGTTTGGTTCTCAGAGCAAATGATATAGCCCACATAGCGGTGGTGAGCATTGAGGGCGCGGTGAGGAAGAGAAGAAAAGCCATATATGTCATGTATGGATTCGCTAAGATTTCTAGGTTGAGGGTTGTAGTCGAGATTGGTCAATTCGATAGAGACTTCGCCATCGTCACTTTCGGAAACCTGTAGGGGTTTTATGTAATAAATATGGTGTTGATGAATGGGGTCGAAAGGGGGTTTAACTTTGTTATAGCCAGATCGATGGGGTTGAATGGCGGCTTTTTGGAAGAAGGGAGGTTGATTAATTAGAGAGGACTTTATTTCGTGACTAAGACGTTTGATTTCGGAGAATAGAGAAAGTAGTTGGTTATCGATAGGGTCGGACATGAAGAGAACCATTGCGATTAAAGAGGTAGTTATCATATCACATTGGCGAGGAGCATTACTATTTTTATACGGAACATATTGATCAACCTATCTAACCATTCCTTTCCCTTTCCATTCACTTTCTCTTAACCTCATGAAATCTTGCTAAGCCCACACGCGAGCTTTTGCTTTTTTCACTTTTTCTCTTTTTCTTTTTTTTCTTTTTTCGGGGAAGGGCGGAAGACAGGGCCACAGCGTTAATAGGAAGGATTGCATTTTTGAGGCCAATTTACTTTGGTGGTTTGACCTTGGTTAAGGTAGAGTGAGTGGGTGTGTTGTTAGATGGGAGGGGAAATAGGAAGAAAGGAGTGTTTTGATGAGATGAATGCAATGGAATATGTTCCGTATAAAAAATGCTTGCAGCACTTGATGTATTTCTGAGGTATTATGTGAAACAACAAAATCACAAGTGGGTAGATGGTTCAGCTCTAAAGACCGAGTTAAAAAATAATTCATTACGAAAGGCCATTCTTAATTATACAAACGTTCAAGGAGTGAATATATGAAAAATTTACAAATGCTATTAATTAGCTTAGAACAAATTACACTTCAAGACATTTCAGAAATCCCCCATGACAAGCAGCATGAAGTAGCCATTCAGGTTGAAAAACTACAAGAACAGTTGCGTCAAATTCAAAAAGAAAGAACAATTTATCGTTGTGCGACCATGTCTGCTATTTAATATTAATGTTTGATGATTTCAAAGAGTGATCACTAGCCATGTGAAGCTTGAAAATATCAAACTTTAATATCGTCGTGCACCAGGTATTCAGTACTTGAGTTTTGCTTGTAACACTTGTTGCGTGTGCTACAATTAAATGATGCATTGGACACAGTATGAGGTGTAGTCATGACCATCCGTTCATTTAAACCATCAAAAGCAAAACATAATCGCGGCCTTCTGTCTGAACTGGCTCTTTCGGCTGATCCGGTTAGCGCGTCTACGCAAATCGAGTCGGGGTTTGATCCAGACTTTGTTAGTGTCGTCGTAACGAAATCTAAAATTGCGTCTCGAATAGTTGGAAAAGCGATTGGGGTTGATAGAGCTACAATCACCAGGCATGCAAAAGGCCGACGATGGGAGGGTAAAGCCGCTGTCAGAGCCTACATGGGAGCGCGTTTGCTTGATTCAGTACTTTCACTTTTCGACAACGATAAGGATAAAGCAGAGGCTTGGCTGGAAAAACCAGCGATGGCGCTTGGAGGTATTAGCCCAGCGAATTACGCTAAAAAACCACTTGGCCAAGAGGCCGTAATTGACTTGATTGGTAAAATAAAAAATGGCGTGATCGTGTAATGATTTTTTACCGATTGTGCGAAATGAAGTTTGCTGATTCTGCATTCAGTGGTTTTGGCGCAGAACAGTATGGTGGGCGTTGGAACAACAAAGGTTTAAAATGTGTTTATTTAAGTGAGTCTAAGTCGTTGTGCATACTTGAGACAGTTGTTCACTTAGACACCCAAACTGTTTTGAGTGACTATGCTATGCTTAGCATTGAGGTGCCAGATGACGAAATTATGAGGCTAGCGAGTAGCGATTTACCTAATAACTGGCGATCGTATCCAGCGCCAAAAGAATTGGCTGATTTGGGGAGCGATTGGATTGAGAGCCAGCAAAGTCTCGTTTTGTTAGTGCCCAGCGCTATTTCTGGCGACTGGTGTGCACTGCTTAATCCAGCGCACCCAAAAAGCAATGAGTTCGTAAGCCAGGCTCAGAGAATGGCCTTCGGTATTGATTCTCGGCTTGTCAAAGGGGTTTAATCAAATCAGGTTAAATGCTGGTGGTTTTTCTTTCTCTGTCGGGCTGAATCCACACATATTAAGCACATCTCATTGTGTTTCTAGAGATGGGGAGAACACCAACACTGTCTTACCAAATTATAGATGGTTACGTTTTCATATTATTCCCCAAACCCATCAAAGCCGATCGGTGCTAAGGTAATGTCGGATATTTCAACCGCACTTTGCTTGCAGTGCTTAGCAATCTCTTCTTGAGCGATAGATGCGCCAACGATAATACCAACTTTATGTAATTCATCTGCCTGTTTATCAATTGTTTTTATTGAGAATGGCTTGTTTTTGTTAAAATTCATATACCCTTCAAGCAAGCCTTTAGCAGAAAAGATAGCTTTTTCACTATGTGCGTAGTGATACGGATAGAAATCAACAAGCATTGCAATGGGATAGACTTAGGATAAGTGATCTTACTACAGCAACTTATTTTTTAGGACATCCAGATTCAAAGAATTTGACAGAGAAAGAAGCATGTGAGGCATGGGCAGCGAAAACAAAGAATAAGTTATTAAGTCTTTAGGGGTTTAAAGTAGTACCTCAATGAAGTGTCTAAGATCCAATCTTAGGTTTGTGGTAAAAAAGGGGCCGTTCAAAATTCTGTGTCAGCTTAAAAATTTAAATATCGAGCACACTATCTAAACTGTAGTAGCTCAAATCTAAACTAACAGATACCGTTCAAAACGGGTAACTGTCAGATCGGGTCTGAGCTACTACACCTTATGTGGTCGTTCGTTATTGTAAAACCATAACCACTTAGTTGCATAGCATTCTACTTCATTTAATGTTTCAAAAAGGTGTTTACTCACCCATTGGTCGTTCAGTGCTTGCCGGCGATTAAATTGTTTTTCTTTGTCACGCTTACTTTTCACTTGAGCTAGTTGTTTATTGAGGATTTCTATTTCAGCAAGGGCTGCCAGCTTTTCTTGTAAGCTTGGCGGCTGTACTGTTTTCACAATAGTTGGTGATTTTGAAATTGAGCCAGATTCTTCTATCGCTTTGCTCGTTAGTGTTTCATTTATGCCAGGTGCTTCTGTTCTTGTAGCGGTTTTTGTTGGCACTTGGTATGAAGGCAGCTGCGGTAGTAATGCTTCTAATAATAACTGATATAAGCCTTGTAAGGTGGTAGCTGCTGGTAATGGTAAAACAGCGGTATTATCTTCAGCTAGCCAAGGAAGATGCGAATAAGTCCTTCTCATGAGACAATTCATTTTTAACCTTCGAGCTTGACCATGTCACATCAACTCACTTTTGCCGACAGTGAATTCAACAATAAGCGTCGTAAAACACGCAAAGAAATTTTTCTTTCTCGGATGAATGAGTTGATGCCTTGGGATCAGCTTGAAGCGGTAATTGAACCTTTCTACCCAAAAGCCGGAAAAGGAAGAAGACCGTATCCGTTGTCCATCATGTTTCGTATTCACTGCATGCAACATTGGTACAACATGAGTGACCCTGCCATGGAGGATGCGCTTTATGAAATCACGTCAATGCGCTTGTTTTCCGGGCTGTCGCTGGACAGTGCTATTCCTGACCACACGACTATTATGAATTTTAGGCACTTGCTGGAAAAACATAAGCTCTCCCGTCAGCTATTTAAAGAGGTCAATAAGTGGTTGTCCAGCGCAGGAATTTACTTAAAAGAAGGCACGATTGTCGATGCCACGATCATTGAGGCTGCCAGTTCAACGAAGAATAAAGCAAAAGCATGCGATCCCGAGATGCACCAGACACAAAAAGGTAAGCAGTGGTTCTTTGGATTAAAAGCTCATATTGGCGTAGACGCTAGAACTGGCCTAACGCACAGCTTAAGTACGACAGCGGCTAACGTACATGACATCACAGAGACAGAAAATCTGCTTCATGGTGACGAGACTTTTATATCAGCGGATTCAGGTTATCGGGGCGCGCAAAAACGAGAAGAACTTAAAGACATCAAAGCCGATTGGTTGATTGCTGAGATGCCAAGTAAGGTACGCCTTCTCAAAAAGCATCCGAGAATAAACAAGCTACCGATCCAAACGGAATACATTAAAGCCAGCATTCGAGCAAAAGTAGAACACCCATTTCGGATCATAAAGCGTCAGTTTGGTTTTAGGAAAGTGGTCTATCGAGGTCTTAAAAAGAATGACAACAAACTGGCGATGCTGTTTGCCTTAGCCAATGTGTTTAGGATCGATCAGATGATACGAGCGGCAAGGGGTTAGTCCGTTCAAAACCCACTTAATAAGGTCAAATTGGCTCACTTAGTTACGAAAAGCACTAAAATGAATGACATATCGTGATTTTTTTCTCGAATGAAAAAAGTTTAGTGCATTGTGACTTCTTGATCGCAGCTTCCCTAGAAGCAGATGAAAAACTAGAAGCAGCAAAAAAACAACTAGAATATAGTAGAATCCCTGAAGTCGATAAAAAATTGGGGGAATTAAAATTAGACTTAGTAAACAATAATGAATCCATAGAAAAAATAAGACTCTACTTCAAAGCCCAGTTTTTAAAAGAATAATAACTTAGAGCAGAATTTTCTGTAGTTTCACTTGGGTAAAACTTACCATAGTAATTGATCCACCCTCTTAACTGAGGATTAATCTTCTTCACTATTTGGTCGATATTTAGAGCACTTTTATCAAAAGGGCGATAAACCGACACCTAGGACAAATCTATTCGCCGCTAAATGCTGCAACCTGAGCTTGTTTCGCATAACGCTCAACGGTCGTAATCGATTGCCCTGTAATTTTGCTGATTGATTCATAAGACATGCCGCCCTCTACTTGTCCAACCACTAGCCCCATTCGCACTGAATGGCCGGATATTAAACCTGCGGTAGAAAAGTCAATGTCGGAACTGAGCGCGTAATCTCTAAGAATGTTATCAAAAGTTGTGGCCCCCAGAGTTTGTGGAACACCTTCTTTTTTATAAACTTCTCCGCGCCTATTTGACCTTAGAAATATTTTGGTTTCACCAGTTACGCTTTTGTCTTTTGTAAGGAATTCTATGTACTTTCTTATGATATGGACGGCGCATATTTTTGAGCTGGTGGACATTGATATTTTGCCTTTAAATGAGTGATCACGGCTTCCATTCTTCAAGACAACTCTGCGATAGTCGATATAATTATCATAAATATCAATGTCTTTGATTCTCATGCCGAACGTTCCAAGCAATTCAGATTCACGCGCACCGGTTACGGCCGATAAGGCAAGAAGAGCGGAGTCACGTAATTTGACAAATTTTGGTTTGCTTCTCATTAATGGAGATAGCACCATCGCCTCGATGTCACTCCAGCGCAGTGGGTACGCCTGACCTCGTTTTCGAAGAGGTTTTTTCTGGTCAGAACTCATTTTTAGTTGCTGAACAGCCTTGGATACGTTTTCTCTCTGTTCTTCATTCAGTCGCTCCCCATCTCTTGCCAGTAGTTTCAAAATTGCCCAGCGTCTTCTGTCGAGAGTAAACGGGGATACGCACCCGCCATTACTGAGTTTTCCTTTTTTCTTATCGTATTTTGAAAGCACCCCATTATATTGATCCACTAAAAAATTAATTATGTGGATGTCGGTGACTGGCGGCTGTGAGTTTGTTTGAAAGAACCATGCTTTGAATACTCGATAGTCGCTTTCATAGCTTGCTAGCGTGCCTGTAGAGTTTGCGGCGCGTGTAAACGTCTGTTTAGCTAGCTCTGAGAGTTCAGGCGTAGTCCTGTGCGCTTCAGGGAAGTTGTTAGAGCTATGGGTTGCCGTAGTCTCAGAAACATCATGAGTGGCCATTACCGTAAATCCTCTGATTTTTGAAAGTACTGAAAATATTAACTTAGTACCGTACTTGTATCAACAATAATTACTTTATGAAATGTATGTTTCATAAAGTAATAAATTTAACTTAGGGATACTTAAAAAAATCATATAAAACAATTACTTAATGTATATTATTGATAGGTAATTCAATTTATTTTTATAGAGTTTTTAAAAATTTAAGTACTCTGATGAAGGTAATTCTTTCACCAGTGCACTCTCGTGTGCTTCATTTTTTAAAAGTTATTGGGCATAGCGGGCGTGAATCCTTAAAATAAAATAAACAATGTAAACTATTTATCTTATTTATTTAATTTAAAATTTACCTTCATTGATTCCAACGAGTTTGTTTTTTCTATATAGTATCGTAACAATATAGTACCAATACCGTACCAAGTTAATTTTTTAAAGTTTCACTGGGAGTGCATAAATTGTCAGAACATACGCAAGCAAAAGGCAAACGAACCAAGCGCATTTTGGTAAAAAACCTTTTAGTCGGTGAGCTGAAGTCGGTTATTCAGTCAGCTATTGATAGAAACGTTATTAATGCAGATGGATCTATGAGTTTAGGGTTATTAGACGTATTAAAACTCTCAATCAAAGAATGTAAAAAACTGGAGCACGATCAAAGCTTAACGCTTTCAGACATTCGAAGAATCGCAAAAGAAAACGAGGTTGTTAATAACCTCAGTCAATCGTCTGCAATAAAAATTCGCGACATGATATATGTGGCTCATGTAGTTGCGAGCAGGGGGCCTGATGTTGATGTGGTTGAATATGCAATTCAGACTCGTATCGCAGCTAGGATAGCAAAGCCCGGAGCACTCGAGGATACAGAAACATTGTTTGAAAAAATAAAGGCGTTCAACAACCTTGTTGTTTTTCCGTTGCTGATCACTAAGGCGCTGGCAGAAAAAACGGGATCAACACGAACTCTGCCGCCCTTGGCGTGTCGATTTAATAAAGTCTCACTAGCTACCGCAGAAGCGTTAGTAACACTCTTAGAAGACCCAGAGAACGAATTCAATGCTTCCAACATTCAACAAATAATCAAGAAAAAAAATCAAAAAACAATGTCTTACAATATGATAAAGGACATTCTTCAGACAGTAGCTTGGGTTGAGTTGAATGTTGTCTCACTTGATTGTCTTGAGCTTTGTAACACAAACACATTGGTTTTATTAAAAAATACATTAGCTCATGTTGTTGAAAACTGTAGTAAAGATCAGGCTATAAAGGCGATTTCCACGATATTATATGGTTATTACAGCGCCATAGCGTTAAATTCAAAACACTCAACAACAGGTATGGTGATGTTTGATTAATACAGATTTTACTAGCTCAGACCTAATCTGACATGTGCAACAAATGGTTAGAGAGTGGTGGTGCGGGATGGAAAGACTTAATGCGAGTCTCAGGCATCAAGCAGAAACGAACACTTGAACGAAAAGTAAGACCGCACGAACGAGAATTAGAAGCGGTGTTATCGAAATTGTACAGTCGAGTCAAAATACCGAACTCCACAAAATAACGCCATGAGATAGAGATATTAATGACAATCTACAGCAAAACCAAGACAAGCTACTACAGACGCTTATATGTAGCCTATTTGATTGATTCTGGAGTCAACACAGCACCCTTGTTAATTGAGAAAGCAGGAATGCCTAAACGCACCTTGCAAGATACGTTGGTGGCATTGTCTGAGCTAGACATACTGCTTGAAAAAGAAGGTGGGACAAAGAACCTGACTTACCAGATTAGCGATTGGGGTGCTATTAACAAGAAATGGATTGAAAATAATTTGCAGAACGTCAAAGGCGTGCTACAATTAACTTAATAAATCAGCAAATGGAGTTTTGAGTAAATGACTATGAATCGCTCCTAGTTTCTGAATCGCTCCTAGTTTCCTAGACACTGCTTTGTTTAAAAAAATAGTTCTTTTCATACTCCATTGGTGACAAGTCATCATTATTTCCATGACGTCGAGTTGGATTATAAAACAGCTCAATATAATTAAATATATCTGCTTTACCTTCCTCTTTGTTCTTATAAATTCTACGACGAATACGTTCTCTTTTTAACAGTGCAAAAAAGCTTTCTGCACACGCATTATCATGGCAGTTTCCTCTACGACTCATGCTTGGGACTAAATTATTAGCTTTAAGCATACTTTGCCAATCATAGCTCGTGTATTGACACCCTTGGTCTGAATGAACAATAACCTCACCCTTTGGCTTGCGTCGCCAACAAGCCATTGTAATAGCATTAAGTACCAAATCTGTATTAATACAGCCATCCATAGACCAGCCAATTACTTGTCTTGAAAATAGATCAATGATCACAGCAAGAAAAAGCCAGCCTTCTCGTGTACGAAGTAGAGTAAGAGGCAGAGCGTAGTCGAACTATTTCTCTGCTTCTCCTCCCCGAACCGTACGTGCACCTTTCAGCGCATACGGCTCTCCGTTTAATTGTGGCTAACAGCCATTGCAACATCAATATAGCGAGACGTGACAGTATTCCTAATTTCATCTCTAAGGTAGGGGTTTGATTCAGGTAATCGCCAACGAAATTGTAATTTAGAACTACTCACTAATCTAAAGAGTGACGCACCACATAAATTACCTCGATTGCTTTTACCAAATAGCACCCAAGTCTTAGCCTGATTTGGTGTCGGACGTTTGATCCATTTCATCATTAACGACTTAATAGAGCAACGATATTTCCTAGCCAACCACTTAGCAAGTTTCCAGAAAACGATACGATCAATCTTACTGTAAACTTTTGCGGTATAATCAGTATGGCGATAAAATTGTGCCCAGCCTTTAAGTTTTCGACTGAGTTGTTCAACCTTGTCTATCTTGCTGCAACTGAGATCACTAGATAAAGCTTGGCTCAATGAATGAGAAAATGCTTTAGCCTTACCATGTGGAATACCAGACACCACACGCATATTACCTTTAGGACCACGTTTTCTTATGATTCTATGCCCAAGGAAGATAAAACCATCATCCACATGCGTAATATGGGTTTTCTCCATATTGAGTGTGAGTTTGAGCTTACCTTCGAGGAAGTTTCTACATTGGTCACGAATTGTTTCTGCTTGTTGTTTATTACCTTTGACAATCACAAGAAAATCATCGGCATAACGACAATAAGCAACCGCAGGTTTCCATTGTCTCTTTTCCTCTCGCGCAATGTTGCGTTTATCTTGGATAGTACGATTCCAGTACCAGCGGTCTTTACGTGCTTTCTTACTCAAGTAACATTTGTCCAAGTACTGGTCGAATTCATTCAGCATGATATTTGACAGCAATGGAGAAATTACGCCCCCTTGTGGGACACCTTCGCTTGTTGCACAGAATAGGTTGCGTTCAATATGTCCCGCTTTGATGAATCGCCAAAGCAATTCATTAAATCGTCGGCAATTGATGCGTTTACGTACGCATGTCATGAGTAGTTGATGGTGAACCGTATCAAAGTAGCTTGATAAATCTCCTTCAACTACCCAGCGTCCCCGTGGCACATTGGTATCAGTTAGCTGTAACTTAATTGTACGAATTGCATGATGAACACTGCGCTCAGGTCTAAAACCATAGGATAATGAATGAAAATCATTTTCCCATATAGGCTCCATTGCCATGAGCATGGCACGTTGTACTATTCTGTCTCTTAAGGTGGGTATACCTAAAGGGCGCTGCTTTCCATTTGCTTTAGGAATATAAATTCGTCTGGCAGGCATTGGTTGATAATTACCTGAGAGTAAATCATTTCTGATTTTATCAAGGTAAATATTCAAATTAGCCTGTAAGTGAACTTTAGTGATCCCATCAACGCCAGGCGTTTTAGCGCCTTTTGCAGAAAGTGTTACTTCAGCCGCTTGGCAAAGCCATTGCGGGTGACTGATCAGGCGCAACAATCGATTAACGCGACGCGTTTTATCGGTTGCTGTCCATGTTGCTAATTTACGTTGCAGTTCGCTGATTATCAAAGGTCTTCACCTCATTAAGGTCAGGTAATTTGCTTGCGCAAATCAATTAAACTGCGTCCCTTCGCCATGTAATGGGCTTTCCCCATCTCAGACTACTACGGACGCTCCGCCAACTTGCATGTCATCGGGGTCTGCTCCCTTAGCATTCATTACAAGCCTTCCTCGGTTCACCTATTTGAACTCAAACATAGTGGGGTGGATGCCGATCGCAGTCTTTAACCTTATCGTACTGTAAGGTGATAGTGCTCAAGTACAGAATTGTGATTTTGTACTCATCCATTGATAAGAACCTACATGTAACTTACCAACTCGGTAACATCGACGCTACTTGTAACGATGTCTCAGCACCATATTGCCTGTTAATTCGTGTAGGCAATGGCGACGTTTCAGCCCATAGATGCGGGTTAATCGGTTCATGTTCTTCATCCGTCCACTACTTAGTCTAGAAAAGCATCTTGGCTTAACGAATTCGCCTCACTCCCCGTTGTCAGCGAGTTACATCACCTTATCAGCATACAATAAGTCACTGCCGCTCAGACTCTGCTATCTGCACAACCAGATAACGCCATAAACAGGCTAGCTCCTGCCATTTTATTTATGAATTTCAAATAGACTCGTGGTTCATTAAAGCATTCCATGCTAGTGCTGAACTCCGAGCACACTGTACGTAATATCAGTTACCCAAACGGTATTTGGCTTTTCAACGTCAAACTCTCGGTTAAGTAGGTTAGGTGCAATCGTTGATCGTTCTCCACCGCCATAGTTATTTTTCCTCTTATATCCTCGTTGAGCTTGAAGCCCCTCCGTTCGCATCAGTCGATATACGCGGTTCTTGCCACACTGTTCACCTGTTGATCGTAAATCTTTATAGACCTTGCGATAGCCATAAACACAGCCACTTTCTAGCCAATATTGCTTTATGAAACCCAGTAAATAATCATCTTCTTTGGCGCGTTTGCTAACGGGGTTTGAAAGCCAAGCATAAAAGCCACTGGGGTGGACTTCTAATGCGCGACAGAGCGTACGCACAGGGTATTTCTGTCGGCGAGCTTTTATTAACGTGTATTTTTCTTCGACTCGGCGGCAAAGAACACGGCGGCTTCCTTTAGGATGTCGCGCTCTTCTGTTACACGTTTAAGTTCTGCTTTAAGTCTGCGTAGCTCATCAGAATTGGATTGTTTTTCTTGGTAGGAGTGAGCGTTTTCGCCATAGCGATCACGCCAGTGATAAAGGCTTTTAGTCGTTATCCCTAAACGCTTAGCAACATCAGCAATTGAATAACCACCTTCAGTTACCTGCTTAACCGCTGCCATCTTAAATTCTTCGTTATATCGTTCGCCGGCCATGTTGGGCTCCTCTTTAAAGTACATTATATAGTTAAAGAGTGTCTAAGATAGAGGGGGCGATTCAGGATAACTTTTGCAAATTACTTCCTTACAACAATTTAAAAATTATCCATCTACTCCGTCTTTTTAATCTTAAGTACTAGGGCGAGGCGGTCGTTGACATCAAACTTATCAAATAAATTGCGCACGTGAGATTTAACGGTACGCTCTGATATGCTCATTTGCTCGGCAATTTCTTTATTGGTTTTGCCTTCTAAGATCGCATCCGCGGTTTCTCTTTCACGGACAGTCAAGCCACAGCACCAAGACTTTGTATTTTCAGACGCCTTAATATCAGGTGTTGCTTGGGCTCCTTGAATCAAAGCACTCATCACATCATGCCCGATCCAAACGTTGCCTTGTCGGACGGTTGTTATGGCTTGTTCTAAAGTGGCAAGTGGCGTATTGGCTTGAATATAACCTTTTACTCCCATTTTAAATAATGCAATTCCCTCACTTGGAGTGCTCTTTTTTGTAACCACTAAAACCCACTTGTGATGTCTTATGCACTGCTCTAGCTGCTGGCTCTGTTGTGTAAAGTTATGCAGATGAAATATCGCGACAACACGCGTATCTTGTTTCCCCGTGCACTCTGGAACTACGTGGATATCATTGCGTAGAAAGAGCCACTTTTTAAATGCTCTAGGCTCCTGTGTATAGAGTACGCAGTGTTCTTTTGCTACGGATCGATTATGTACTTCAACTGTACTCATTAGGACTCTCGTAGGGCTAGTTCTTTAGTCTTCAAGATGGGCTTGAGGAGATAATCTAGAATAGTATGTTTGCCGACAATGACATCGACATTGGCCATCATACCTGGCATTAGACTCAAAGGCCACGCTTCAGTGCCCAAGTAGTTTTTTTCTGTGCGAATCCGAACCAGATAATAACTTTTGCCTTCTTCATCTGTCAGGGTGTCAGCTGATACCTGTTCGACCGTACCGTCTAAGCCACCGTACACGGCAAAATCGTACGCCGTAAACTTCACTTTCGCAGGTAGACCTTTTTTGATAAAACCAATATCAGATGGCTGAACCCGTGTTTCGAGTATGAGAGAGTCTTCAATCGGCACGATTTTGGCGAGGTCACTGCCGGGTTGAACCACTTCCCCAAGGGTATTGACTAAAAGTTCTGAGATCACACCACTTACAGGAGACTTGATATTCGTACGCTGTACCTTGTCTTCTAAGGCAACATTGATGTTTTCTAGCTGTGAAATACGGGCTAAGGTTTCATTGAGTGATTCTTGTGCTTCATTACGATTCGTTTGTCGAATTTCAGCGATTTTTTGCTGAGTTTCTGCGATGAGAGCGCGATATTTAGGGATAGACAGCTCAATAGAGTTGAGCTTACCAAAGGTATCATTACGCTCACGGCGCGTTTTGAGTAGACTGACTTCTGAAGCGAAGCCCCGTGTTACTAGCGGCTTCGTCATTTCGATTTCTTGGTCCAAAAGCTTGAGTGAATCGCGCAATTGGTCAAGTTGTTCACGAGCATTATCCAGCTCGGTTTGGTGTTGTACGATCTGCTGCTGAATAATTTCAATGGCAATGCTTTGCTGCTTTTTACGCTTTAAAAACAGGCTTTGTTCACGCTGGTAAAACTGTTTCTCAAAGTCTGAATCGTATTGCTTTGGAGTGACAAAATCAGCCGAATTGGCTTCGGCGGCCAGGCGTGCTGCTTTAGCCTGCAACGCTTGCATCTCCAGTAATTTTTCACTGAATGAACTGGCAAACTGTGTATTATCCAACTGAATAAGCGTTTGACCTTTTTCAATGACATCGCCAGAAGAAGTTAAAATCTCACTGATAATGCCACCTTCGAGGTTCTGTACGATCTGTACTTTGTTCGACGGGACGACTTTGCCTGAGCCGCGAACGATCTTATCCAACTCCGCCATATTGGCCCAAACAATAAGCCACAAAACAGCCAGTACAATCGTCCAAGTGATCAGAGTAGAGTAACGTTTAGGCTGCTCAAGCGTGGCTTGGCTAAGGCTGGACACAAACTCAAGATCTTCTTTAGGTAAGTTTTTCTTTGTGGGTTCGGATGACATGCTCAAGCTTCCTTCTGTGCGTTCGAAGAGGCCTTTTGCTGCAAGCTTTTAAGTACCGTATTTTTGTCGCCATCGGCCACTAACTGCCCGTCTTCTACGACTAGTAAGCGATCAACCAAGGCTAATAAGCTCATTTTGTGGGTAACCAACAAAAATGTGGTATTTAATTCAACCTGTTTAAGGTTTTTAAGGAGTTTTTGCTCCGTCGTACCGTCCATCGTATTCGTCGGTTCGTCCAATAGAAGAAAAGGTGCATCTAACAACAAAGCGCGGGCAATACCGATACTTTGACGTTGGCCGCCAGAGAGGTTTTGACCGTTTTCACTGACTTGTAGAGCATATCCTGCTGGGTGGCGTTTAATAAATTCATCCACGCCGGCAAGCTTAGACGCACGAATAATGACATCGTCCTCCACATAAGGCGCACGGTAGGCAATATTTTCGCGCACATCACCACGAAAAAGCACCACGTCTTGCGGCACATAATTGATATTACGGCGCAGCTCGGCAGGATCGAGTTGCTGGATATCAATACCGTCAATCAAAATACAGCCAGAATCGACCTGGTAAAAACCTAGGATGAGTTTTTCGATGGTGGACTTACCGCAGCCGATACGACCAATGATGCCTACTTTTTCGTGTTTATCAATTTTGAATGAAACATTCTTTAGGGTTGGCTTTGTTTCACCTGGGTATGTAAAAGTCACATCCACAAACTCAACGCTACCCTCAAAATTAGGGTGAGCAATAAAGCGTTTACTTTCAGGACGTTCAATATCTTTGGACATCAAGTCATTCAGCGAATTGAAAGCAGTTTTCGTTTGTTGATAGCTGCCAAGCAGTCCTGCTACTTGCCCCATAGGTGAAATAGCGCGCTGACTTAAAATGACAGTAGCGATCAAGCCACCCAGTGTTAAATCGCCATCAGCGATTAGGTACACCCCTGTGAGCACGACAAGTACCGTACTCATCTGCTGCATGTAGCCCGTCATACGAGATACAGAGCTTTGTAGCATTTTAGATTTTAGGCTGGTGCGAGCAATTTCACCGACGGCTTGCTCCCATTTCCATTGCATTTTTGACTCAACACCTAAGGATTTGACGGTCGACATGGTCGAAAGCGATTCGATCAGTACGCTGTTTTTTTGATCTTGTGCCTCATAGGTCGCTTCAATACTACGTTGGATCGGCTTCCTAATGAGTAAGCTGTAAGTCACCATTAACAAAATAATAATAATCGGCACCCAAACGATTTGGCCTGCAAGATAAAAAATAGCCGCTAAGAAAATCGTAACAAATGGCAAATCTACCAGTGCCGAAATAGCACTGGAAGTAATAAAGTTACGAATGCTGTCAAACTCTTTAAGCTTGTTCGCAAAGCTACCGACGGTACCGGTTCGGCTCGCTTGGCTTAAGCCTAGCGTTTGCTCGAAGAGCTTAGACGAAATCAAGACATCACTTTTTTTGGCGGCTGTTTCTAAAAAGTGTGTACGTAAGTACTTGAGCGCGAAATCAAATAGATACACAACACTGATGCCCAGTACCAACACCCACAAGGATTCCATAGCATTGTTTGGTACGACCCGATCATAGACATTCATGACGAATAGGGGATTGGCTAACACAAAAATGTTTATCACGAAAGAAGCCGCAATAACATCACGGTACATGGCTTTGTTGCGCCAGATAGAGGACCAAAACCAGTGCTTGTCGGTATTGTTGATCAAAGGTTTAGTGTTGCTATCGTGTTGTTGCAGATGACTTAAGTATATCGCGTAGCCCAGATACTCTTGTTCTAATGTGTCCAAAGCGACTGACTTCCAGCCTTCTGGAGCAGAGCTAAAAATGACCTTGGCTTGACCTGTTTGATGATCAACTTCTTGTAATACACAGGCTGATTGGTCTTTAAGCGTTAGAATGCAAGGCAGTACCAGGCGAGGTATCTCTTTTATTGTACGTTGTTTAAAACTGGCTTTTACCCCTGCTCGCTTGGCTGCTCGCTTAAAGAGCTCTAGTGTCAATGTGCCATCGTTGAGTGGTAAACCAGCAGTTAGCGCATCTTTTGTATAAGGTGACTGAGCAAGTTTGGTATAAATGACCAAACACTCTAATAGTGGATCATGAGATTCAACATGCAGTGCATCTTGATCTACTTGGTGCTGCAATGCTTCGCTCATAGTGGGATCGGACTGCTAAAATAGTAACCTTGGAAATAAGAAACGCCAGCTTGCTTGAATGTTTGCACTTGAGCGTCTTTCTCAATCGACATAGCAAATACATCGATGTCAAAGTTATTCGCAGCCTCACAAATACTTACGACATAGGAGCCGGTGTGATCATCTGACTCGATTTGATCGCTGAATGACGCGTCCAGTTTGATGTAGTCTGGCTTCAAGTCTCTTAAATAGCTTAGATCGGCTACCTGAATCCCAAAGCGGTCAATGCCTACTTTGAAGCCCAATTGACGCAAAATATGGAATATCTTCTGGGCTGCATCGAGGTTTTCGTTGACCGCAGACTCAGGAAACTCAAACGCTAGGTTAGCCCCTCTCGCTTTTTCAAACTTAGGTAACAGCGCTTCAAATTGCGGAATATTACTGAGCAGTGCTTTGCTTAAGTTGATAGAGTGGTGGTTGGTGCTGTGGTTGTTCTGTAAATGCTCAGTGACAAGCTCTAAAACCACCCCATCTATCGTGCTTTGCATGTTCAGTTGTTCGACCGCTGGCATGAAGTAAGCCGCGGATTGAATTTTTCCATCTTCGGTCGCCATGCGCACCAATAATTCACTGTCATAGACGCTGCCATTTGCATCATAAGCTTCTTGTTTAAACAGTTTGAATCGTTGTTCAGTGATTGCAGTCTGAATAAGATTCTGCCAAAGCTGGTTATTAAAGGCATGGTTTGCACTCTCTGGTTGCAGTTGAATTGGCTCAGCATGGTCTGCTTCCGTCTGTTGAATGAGGAAATCGAGCTGACTAAACAGGTGGGACTTCGACTCATTCGGTTGATAACGAGAAATCGCAAACGTTAATATGATCGGCATTTCTTCAAAGTTTAATTCTTCTTGCAAGGCTTGCGGATAAACGAGCAGCGCACTTACCTTTTGCTTTAGCTCCAAAGGCTCGATATTTGGCAATACCGCGATCAGCTCAATGCCGTTTAAGCGCGCATAAAAGCCTGAACTATTGTCCAGTACATCATGAAATTGCTGCGCTATATGCTTAACCAGCTCGTTACCTAACTGATAGCCATATTGAGTGTTCAGCTCTTTCAGACCGTTGATGCGTAATAAACATACGCTGCCTTGAGCTGTTGACTGCTCTTCATCGACAATGCTGTTGAACGTCATATCGAAGTAATGGCGGTTGTATAGCCCCGTAACGCTATCTTGATACGCCATGGTGCGCAGTTTTTCTGCCACTTGTGCTTCACGAGTAAACACCTGCTGCAATTTTAAAACCATGCTATTCATGGCGTGAGCTAATTGACGAAACTCAGTTGTCGCAGGAAGCGGTTCTTGGAGAATATACTCTTTGTTGACAATAGCATGGGCTTGCCTTTGTGCTTTTTTTAGTGGGCGCAATAAGAAACGAATAGCAAAATAGGCGGTGCTTAGAAAGATAGCAGCGGCCACTAAAAACCACTGTACTAAGCTCTTAAATACAAGCCAAAGTTCAATATAGGCATAGTCTTTTTGGGCTTGTACTTGCAATTTTCCGATTGGCATCCAGCCTTTTTGTACAACGGCATTGGACGTAGCAATTTCAATATCAACAAATTCAACAAACCAATTAGGAACACTGGTATCAACAGGTTTGGAAGTTCGTTTATAAATGGATTCGCCTTCCATGTTCACAAGCTCAATGACCGAAAAGTGCCCACGATCAAATACGGCATCGATCATTGTCTGAGCGCTCGATGGATTATCGGCGACCGCACTTAGGGACAGCCCCAAGGAGTTCGCTGTATCATAGGAGTGCGACTGCAGCTGCTTTTCTAAAAAAGCTTGAGTGGTCGACATATTTAAGCCAAATGTGCCAACTAGCAGCACCAATAGCATAACGCTTATAAAAATTAGAATATTTGACTTAAAACTCATACTTAATCCATCGTTGAGTAAATGTTAAAGGGTTACTTTAAAATACTTTGTTTCATACGGTTAACCATCTGTCCCCATTGGTGCATAGAGCTACCAAAGCCTTCTTTACTAGAGATTTGAGAAGAGTCTCTCAAATCTTTGGCATTAAAGCTGTAGATCGGGATCAAATCTGAGCGAGCACTTGCTTTGAGTACGCGATCAGTCAGACTGTCTAATACAAGCGGCTCTGAAGATGGGGAGCGGAAGTAAGTGAGAACCATGTGAGAGCGTTTAATTCGCGTTGCGGTGACGTATGAAAAGTACAGCTTCTTCTCATCGACACCCATTGCAATCAGTGTGAAGTACTTAGCAATCGCGAAGTCTTCGGCATCGCCTTTATCCTTCGCCAGCAGTTCAGCAGGTGTCGCCCAAAAATCAGTGGCACCCCATACTCTGCTGTCTTCCATATAGGTTACCTTACTGAAGAAATCATTGACTAGATTGACTTTCAATCGCTCGGGTCTTCTGGAATTTTCCTCTATCAATGTTAGTAGTGCTTGCATGCGTCTCGTAGCAAGCACTCCATATTTATTGCCCGCTGTATCAATTTCCTTTTGGGTGATTACGCGAATAGATGTTGTGCTCTGCACTGGCAAAGTAATAAGAAAGCAAAATATCATCCATCTAGAGCATTTATGCTTTACGTTCACGATCTTTATCCATTGAAAGCACCACTCATATTATTACCGAACTATTTAGACCATAAGGTGACTTTATTCTTGCGGAAGCTGTAAAACTGCGTTTTGCGGCAGTGAGTCATGTATCATCACCTTAAGTTCGATACGACGGTTTTGTTGACGACCAACACTGGTGCTGTTATCAGCAACTGGAGCAGACTCACCTTGACCAACAAGATAGATCTGCGCGGATTCTACGCCAGAATGCGACATCAAGTATTGTTTCACACTGGCTGCACGATTCCAAGAAAGGCGCATATTCGCCGCATCACGACCAACACTGTCAGTATGGCCAACGATCAAAACCACTTCGTCTTCCTGTAGATCCTTGAGTGTGCTCAAATCTTCCATTAAAAAGGCTTCTTGGTCTGGGCGAATCTCCCAAGACGCCGTATCAAACACGATGTTAACCAGCAAAGATGTGCGAGGTTGACAGCCAAACTGATTCACTTCCACACCTGCTGGCGTATCTGGGCACTGGTCAATATTGTCAGTAACGCCATCATTATCCGAGTCACCGATAATCTTACAGCCATTTGCGTCTACGCGAGTACCAAGAGGTGTCAATGGACAGCGATCTATTGAATCCACGACTCCATCGTTATCAGAGTCCGCCTCACAGCCTAGGAAGTTCACTTTACGTCCAGCTGGCGTAGAAGGACATTGGTCATTTCTGTCAAAGATACCGTCCAGGTCGGTATCCAAATCACAACCAATGGTATTAACCATCGAGTTCAACAATGAGTTTTGGCACTGGTCATTTTTTGTTAGAGAGCCATCTAAGTCTCGATCAGCATAGATTTCATTCACTTTATTAGGTGAAAGGTCTTTGTTGCCAATTTGTGATGGCTGGCTTGTTTCTGCAAGAGTCATTTGACTGGTAAGCAGTGCTGCAGTAATTGGTAACCATACAAGCTTCATAAAAACAGTCCTTTTGAGTTACTTAACGCGATTAACGTTATTGATGCGAGCTGTGGACTTTTCAATTAATTGCTCAGCGATATCATTGGCTAAAAATGAAAAAGCGTCTTTTTGAGCTTGTAGACCACCCGCTGAAGAATAGGTAGTGACACTGCTTAAAGTATGGAATGTTTGGTTGCTGCGATTTTTTAACTCAAAATCAGCAATAAGCTCAACTTCACCTTGATCGCTATAGGTATCGATAAAATATTCCAGTATCAAAGACGGACGACGAGCGCTGATATTTAGCCCTTCCGATTTAAGTTCTTTAATAAGAGAGGTTTCAAATTTTTCTGTCTCAGGTGTGAAGGCATCTAAACTAATCGTAAAATCACCAAACAGTTTATTAAGCTGTAAATCCATTAGCTCAGCCATTTGGGTATTAGCAAGTTTTGGGGATTCATTAAATCGTTCCTCTAGTGCAACTTGTAAAGCTTTACGTTGCTCAAGAGTCGGCAATGCAGGTAATAGCGCCCATAATTGCTCCTGAGCACTACCGCGATGGGTGGCATGTTTAAAATGACTTAAGCGAGTGTCAGCCTGATTTAAATCAGCCAGTAATTCTTCTTTCGATGCATTGGCCAAATATTCAAAATCGATATTGAGCTCAGTACGAACTTTATTGCGAAGTTTTGCTTCAAACGAATTTACCGCAATTTCACCGGGCTTCCGATGTGACAGCATAGTGCTACTAAAACGGCTATGTAACTCATTTGCAGAAAAGAATATCTCGTTATCTTCAATGTTCGAGTCAACCTGTTGGGTGCTGCATGCAGTCAGTGCAATACTGCTAACAATCAGCGATAACATTAGATAGTTTTTTCGTGTCATCATGATAAAATCCTTTTATTGATCATTTTGAGTAAGTTGAGTATCGGCTTCAATAAAGTCGTAATTCAAACCAAAGCTTGGTAAAAGTGTCCCCATGCCATCCATCACACGGTAATTCGCTTTTAAAAATTCGTATTCGCTGCTGATCAAGTTTTGTGTGGCACTGTAGTACTCATTTTCAGTGTTTAGAAGATCGAGTAGGGTACGACGGCCAAGTGTAAACTGGTTGCGGTAACCCGTTAACGTGTCGTAGGTAAGTTTAATGTGCTGCTCAATGTAAGAAAGCTGTTGCTCGACGTAAGTCTTAGCATTCCAAGCATAGCGAAGGTTTTCAATCACTTGGCGGCGTGTATTGTCACGCACTTCGTTAGCCTCTTGATATTCGTGTTGCGTACGATCTTTATCGGCAGAGTCACGACCACCGCTGTACAGATTGTAGCTTAGACGAAGCATAGCTTGGAGGTTATGGTCTTTGCCTTCTACACCAGAAATGTCGTGATCAAATGTCTGTTCTACTACTAGATCCACACTAGGATAGTGAAAGCGACTGGCGGCTTTGTATTGATATTCAGTTTCTAGAACGTCGTTATTTGCTGTACGCAAAGTTGGGTGTTCGTTCAGTGCAAATTCTGTTGCTTCTTCCAGTGAGTCAGGCAATGTTTCTTGGAAAACAGGTTTAACCAACATATTGTCAGGGTCACGCCCCAGCACGCGGCGAAAACGTGCTTGCGCATCGAAATAGTTATTTTCAGCCGCAGCATAATTAGACTCAGCCAGAGCTAAACGCGCGCTGGCCTGGTCTACTTCAACTTGGTCACCAATACCTGCGTTGTTACGTTGTGTGATTTGCTCGAAAATTTGCTGATGGGTGCGCATATTTTCAAGGGCTAATTGACGAAACTCTTGTTCCTTCAAAAGATCGATATAGGACTCGATTGTTTCTAAAGCGATGTCATTAGCACTTGCAATGGCAGAAAATGCCTGAGCGTTGGTGCGGTATTCTTGACGCTTTACTTCATTAACGTCCCCGAAGCCATTGAACAAGTTTTGCGTTAAAGCAATGGATGCTTCCTTACGAGTGAGGCCTTCCCCTGTATTATCAATGCTCTGGTTATCGACTTCTTCATAACCAATACCTGCTTTTAAATCAATACTTGGTAGATAGCCGCTTTTAGAGCCGCGTAAATCAGATTGATATGAGTGATAGCGTTTTACTTCAGCTCTAAATTCAGGGTTATTGATAACAGCATCATTGACAGCTGACTCTAAGGTCATGCCAAAGCTAAAGGTAGAAAGGCTAAATAAAGGTAAAAATAGTGTATAAGATCTTAATCTTGTTAGCATAATTTTCCATTGCTCATTGTTATGGCTTGATTATTTGCTATTAGATAACAATTTTCATTAATTCAAAACTAAAAGATACATTTTAAGATTCAAGATGCAACTTTTGCCTAATGTTTCCTTAGTCTGCTGCTGTAAATTCTTAGCGATTGAAAAGTTACTCGCGAATTCAACTCCGAAGTTCACCACTCTCTAAATTACGCTGCACTTCGTAGTTTATCGAATACGACCGCAGGTTGTCTATAGCCAAGACACTTTCTTGGTCTAAGGTTTAGCGACCTTTGCACCTTCGCAATCTCTTCATCGGTCACCGTTCTGAGGTCCGTTCCCTTAGGGATATATTGTCTCAGCAGGCCGTTAAAGTTTTCATTTAAACCACGCTCCCAAGAGGCGTAGGGGTTAGCAAAATATACGTCGGTCTTGAGTTTCTGGGCGATACTTTCGTGAGCACAGAACTCTGTTCCGTTATCTGCGGTAATCGTATGTACGTGACGTCGATAACGCCACAGCATAACACCAACGGCTCGACAGACATCTTCAGCACTTTTCTTGGGCACTTTTCGGATTAAGTACATTTTGCTCTTTCGCTCAACCAAGCTAACAATCGCTCCAGTGCCTTGTTTACCTAAAACGGTATCAACCTCCCAGTCGCCAAAACGTTGTTTGGTATCCACTATCTCTGGGCGTTCTTCGATGCCAATTCGATTAGGAATAATGACCCGTTTGGCGCGGCTTCCTTTGCGGTATCGTCTGCCGTTATGTCGTAAATGCTTATAGAGCTTACCGCCTCGGCGTTTGTCTCTATGCACATAACCATAAACCCATTCATGGCTAACAGGTAATCCTACTAGGCGGCTTACGCCTGATATTTGTTCAGGGCTCCACTTGAGGGATAAGCCAAACTCAACATAGTTGATAGTTTTCTGTGAGATCTGACTTTTAGCAGCACAGTGTCGTCTATGTTGGGCTCGCCGCTGCGCAACGTTTGGCTCGTAAATGCCATTGATGGTATGCCGTCTCAACTCTCGGCTGATACTGGAATTGCTAACATTGAGTCGTCTGCCGATCTCTCTATAACTTAAATGTTGGCTCAGATAGGCTTGAATCTGGTATCGTTGTCCTTCGATCAACTGCTTGTAGCTCATGGTAATACTCTAATTGTTTGGCGACGTTAGAATACCACCTATGGGCAGTTGATCTCTCGCCACCTACTCAACCATGAGTGGTGCACTTATTATCTGAATTTGCGCTGATTGAATTTTATCTTTTCAGTTTAATTCTAGAAAGTCATGTAAATTTACATATCCTTTTGTGTCATTTCGTATTTAATTTTAAATACTGTCCATGAGTACAGTGTTCTGCCAGAATAAGTTGATATATTCTTCTGAGCAAATATTTTGAGAAACTGAAGGAAGCTTGTTATGGCTGTAGCAGCAGGAAGAATCATCGGTATTAATGGCGATGTGCTAGTTCTAGACACTGAAACACAAGAGGTTAGAGCGGTACAAGAAGGATCGGAAATTTATCTGAATGAAGTCATTATCACTCAAGAAGAAGCAACTGTTGCAGTTGAAACGATCGATGGTAATACCATTACGTTAGGTGGTGATACGCAGTTTGTTCTAAGCAACGACGTTGTCCCTCTGCAAGGCCTTGAAAGTTTACCTAACGAGCTTGTAGGACGCTTTGAGTCGCTACAGCGAGCAATTATTGATGGGCAGTTCGAAAGTGCTGACGGTACACAAATCACGTTAGCTGCAGACCAGCAACAAGTTATCCAAGCTCAAGCCGAAGTCATCAATCAGTCTAATCAAACTGATGAGGAGCTCAGTTCTTCTAGCCAAACTGGTGTAGAAGAACAGCGTACCGCAGGCGAAGGTGAAGTCACCGCGGGTTACGTCACTGAGACTCGCGATGTCGAGACAGAAGTCGATGCTCAGCAAACGGTCGATGAAACACCTCAATTAATCATTCCAGAGCCAGAGCCAGAGCCAGAGCCAGAACCAGAACCAGAACCAGAACCAGAACCAGAACCAGAGCCAGAGCCAGAGCCAGAGCCAGAGCCAGAGCCAGAGCCAGAGCCAGAGCCAGAGCCAGAGCCAGAGCCAGAGCCAGAGCCAGAGCCAGAGCCAGAGCCAGAGCCAGAGCCAGAGCCAGAGCCAGAGCCAGAGCCAGAGCCAGAGCCAGAACTGGAGCCACCAACGCCTACGCCTACGCCAACACCAACACCGCGCACGTTGATTAAAATTGTTGCAGCGGAAGCTGATGGCACACCACTTAAAGATGGCGATGGAAACTATATTCAGGTTAATGAGATGCCTGAAGGCGGTGAGGTTTACTATGTTGCCTTAGCGTTTTCACCAAACACTAGAGTGTTTAATGATGACTCTCGTCTAGACTCGCAGGTAGGTACCGTTGACTTTACGTTTACGGACGATTCTGCGACTCGTAATACCGAAGGCGATGCGTCAGAGGGTTCTAATGACTTTTTACCTCAGTCTTCTTTGACGTCTATTGAATTGGGAACGGCCGTCTCTGCAGAAGCGTTGGATGACTATTTGTCTGATAATGGTGAAACCTACACAGTTACCATTGATAACTATCAGGCAAGTGCAACAAGCTCCTATCGAGCGGTTTCGATTGTCAATGATAATGTAGAAACAACAATAACTGATAACCCAGCTAAAATTGACCAGCCGGATACCAGTACTGATCCAGATGATCCAAGCTCGGGTAGTTACGGCCCAGAAGATACGATCTATGCCATTATCGAAGGTCCTGCACAGGTTAACGAAGGTGATGCTACAACCGTTTATACGGTGAAATTGGTTGATAAAGATGGCAATCCAGTCACGGTGACAACCGATACAGATATCACGGTTACCTATAGAAATGATACGACCGAAGATGGTGATACGGTCTATGACGACGGTGATACGATCACTGTGACCATCCCTAATGGTGGTTCAAGTAATACCTTTACAGTTCAAACGGTTGATGATCCTTATAAAGATAACGGTGAAGAATACAACCTGACGATTACCGATATTGAAGAGACTGGTGAGTTTGAAAACATCGCCATTGGTGATATCAATGGTAATTACACCAGTGTTACCACAGAAATTTTGGATGATACCACTCCCGGTACAGAAACTGACAGCGATCCAGTTCGTATAGTATTGGTTGCGGTAGACAGCGCGACTACGACGATTGCTGATCTGGTTGATGGAGACGGTAAGCTTGTTTTTGATGCCGATAATAGCACGCCAGAAGGTGATGCTTTGTACTACATTCCTGTGGCAATTGATGCAAACGACAAACCATTAACAATACAGGATGGCACAGTCACATTTACGTACGGTAGCACAGCTGACGCGGGTGATCAGGATGCTGTGGGTGATGACAGTTCGGTTACGGATGCTGACTATGATGACACGGTCGTTACCTCAGCAACTGTAGGTCAAGTTTTCAAAGTTGATGCGAACGATGATTACTTTGCTGAAGGTGATGAAACCTTTACAGTGACCATCAGTAATGTCACAGGCAGCTCTTATGAGACACCGTCTATCGACACCAATCATGATATGGTGACGTCAACTATTAGTGATAACCCAGCACAAGATTCAGACAACTCCGGCACGCCAACGGAACCGACTAATCCAACCGATCCGACGGATACACCTAGTTATGGTGCTGAAGATAGTGTGTATGTACGCATTATCGATAGTGATGTAACACCTGAAGGCGATGTTCTGACGCATAAGGTGCAGCTTGTGGATGCATACGGACAAGCGGTTATTGTGCCTGCCGATGAGATCATTACTGTAACGTTAACTTATACTGGAACTCAAACGTTACCAAATACAGATAGTGCGGCGGAAGTAAATGATTACACAGCCACGACTACAGTTGAAATCCTTGGTGGAACGAGTGAAACCTCCTTTACTAATACAGCTACAGATGATTATTTCGCTGAGGGCATTGAAGAATACACAGCTACTGTAGCGACAGCTGTTCAAGCCAATGATAGCTTTGAAAATGTAACTATTGATGCAAACTTTGATCATGTAACAGGGCAAATCACAGATAACCCATCAAGTACAGAAGAAACTGATGATAATCCAGGTAGTGATGATCCAAGCTCGGGTAGTTACGGCCCAGAAGATACGATTTATGCCATTATCGAAGGTCCTGCACAGGTTAATGAGGGTGATGCTACAACTGTTTATACGGTGAAACTGGTTGATAAAGATGGCAATCCTGTCACGGTGACAACCGATACAGATATCACGGTTACCTATAGAAATGATACGACCGAAGATGGTGATACGGTCTATGACGACGGTGATACGATCACTGTGACCATCCCTAATGGTGGTTCAAGTAATACCTTTACAGTTCAAACGGTTGATGATCCTTATAAAGATAACGGTGAAGAATACAACCTGACGATTACCGATATTGAAGAGACTGGTGAGTTTGAAAACATCGCCATTGGTGATATCAATGGTAATTACACCAGTGTTACCACAGAAATTTTGGATGATACCACTCCCGGTACAGAAACTGACAGCGATCCAGTTCGTATAGTATTGGTTGCGGTAGACAGCGCGACTACGACGATTGCTGATCTGGTTGATGGAGACGGTAAGCTTGTTTTTGATGCCGATAATAGCACGCCAGAAGGTGATGCTTTGTACTACATTCCTGTGGCAATTGATGCAAACGACAAACCATTAACAATACAGGATGGCACAGTCACATTTACGTACGGTAGCACAGCTGACGCGGGTGATCAGGATGCTGTGGGTGATGACAGTTCGGTTACGGATGCTGACTATGATGACACGGTCGTTACCTCAGCAACTGTAGGTCAAGTTTTCAAAGTTGATGCGAACGATGATTACTTTGCTGAAGGTGATGAAACCTTTACAGTGACCATCAGTAATGTCACAGGCAGCTCTTATGAGACACCGTCTATCGACACCAATCATGATATGGTGACGTCAACTATTAGTGATAACCCAGCACAAGATTCAGACAACTCCGGCACGCCAACGGAACCGACTAATCCAACCGATCCGACGGATACACCTAGTTATGGTGCTGAAGATAGTGTGTATGTACGCATTATCGATAGTGATGTAACACCTGAAGGCGATGTTCTGACGCATAAGGTGCAGCTTGTGGATGCATACGGACAAGCGGTTATTGTGCCTGCCGATGAGATCATTACTGTAACGTTAACTTATACTGGAACTCAAACGTTACCAAATACAGATAGTGCGGCGGAAGTAAATGATTACACAGCCACGACTACAGTTGAAATCCTTGGTGGAACGAGTGAAACCTCCTTTACTAATACAGCTACAGATGATTATTTCGCTGAGGGCATTGAAGAATACACAGCTACTGTAGCGACAGCTGTTCAAGCCAATGATAGCTTTGAAAATGTAACTATTGATGCAAACTTTGATCATGTAACAGGGCAAATCACAGATAACCCATCAAGTACAGAAGAAACTGATGATAATCCAGGTAGTGATGATCCAAGCTCGGGTAGTTACGGCCCAGAAGATACGATTTATGCCATTATCGAAGGTCCTGCACAGGTTAATGAGGGTGATGCTACAACTGTTTATACGGTGAAACTGGTTGATAAAGATGGCAATCCTGTCACGGTGACAACCGATACAGATATCACGGTTACCTATAGAAATGATACGACCGAAGATGGTGATACGGTCTATGACGACGGTGATACGATCACTGTGACCATCCCTAATGGTGGTTCAAGTAATACCTTTACAGTTCAAACGGTTGATGATCCTTATAAAGATAACGGTGAAGAATACAACCTGACGATTACCGATATTGAAGAGACTGGTGAGTTTGAAAACATCGCCATTGGTGATATCAATGGTAATTACACCAGTGTTACCACAGAAATTTTGGATGATACCACTCCCGGTACAGAAACTGACAGCGATCCAGTTCGTATAGTATTGGTTGCGGTAGACAGCGCGACTACGACGATTGCTGATCTGGTTGATGGAGACGGTAAGCTTGTTTTTGATGCCGATAATAGCACGCCAGAAGGTGATGCTTTGTACTACATTCCTGTGGCAATTGATGCAAACGACAAACCATTAACAATACAGGATGGCACAGTCACACTTACGTACGGTAGCACAGCTGACGCGGGTGATCAGGATGCTGTGGGTGATGACAGTTCGGTTACGGATGCTGACTATGATGACACGGTCGTTACCTCAGCAACTGTAGGTCAAGTTTTCAAAGTTGATGCGAACGATGATTACTTTGCTGAAGGTGATGAAACCTTTACAGTGACCATCAGTAATGTCACAGGCAGCTCTTATGAGACACCGTCTATCGACACCAATCATGATATGGTGACGTCAACTATTAGTGATAACCCAGCACAAGATTCAGACAACTCCGGCACGCCAACGGAACCGACTAATCCAACCGATCCGACGGATACACCTAGTTATGGTGCTGAAGATAGTGTGTATGTACGCATTATCGATAGTGATGTAACACCTGAAGGCGATGTTCTGACGCATAAGGTGCAGCTTGTGGATGCATACGGACAAGCGGTTATTGTGCCTGCCGATGAGATCATTACTGTAACGTTAACTTATACTGGAACTCAAACGTTACCAAATACAGATAGTGCGGCGGAAGTAAATGATTACACAGCCACGACTACAGTTGAAATCCTTGGTGGAACGAGTGAAACCTCCTTTACTAATACAGCTACAGATGATTATTTCGCTGAGGGCATTGAAGAATACACAGCTACTGTAGCGACAGCTGTTCAAGCCAATGATAGCTTTGAAAATGTAACTATTGATGCAAACTTTGATCATGTAACAGGGCAAATCACAGATAACCCATCAAGTACAGAAGAAACTGATGATAATCCAGGTAGTGATGATCCAAGCTCGGGTAGTTACGGCCCAGAAGATACGATTTATGCCATTATCGAAGGTCCTGCACAGGTTAATGAGGGTGATGCTACAACTGTTTATACGGTGAAACTGGTTGATAAAGATGGCAATCCTGTCACGGTGACAACCGATACAGATATCACGGTTACCTATAGAAATGATACGACCGAAGATGGTGATACGGTCTATGACGACGGTGATACGATCACTGTGACCATCCCTAATGGTGGTTCAAGTAATACCTTTACAGTTCAAACGGTTGATGATCCTTATAAAGATAACGGTGAAGAATACAACCTGACGATTACCGATATTGAAGAGACTGGTGAGTTTGAAAACATCGCCATTGGTGATATCAATGGTAATTACACCAGTGTTACCACAGAAATTTTGGATGATACCACTCCCGGTACAGAAACTGACAGCGATCCAGTTCGTATAGTATTGGTTGCGGTAGACAGCGCGACTACGACGATTGCTGATCTGGTTGATGGAGACGGTAAGCTTGTTTTTGATGCCGATAATAGCACGCCAGAAGGTGATGCTTTGTACTACATTCCTGTGGCAATTGATGCAAACGACAAACCATTAACAATACAGGATGGCACAGTCACACTTACGTACGGTAGCACAGCTGACGCGGGTGATCAGGATGCTGTGGGTGATGACAGTTCGGTTACGGATGCTGACTATGATGACACGGTCGTTACCTCAGCAACTGTAGGTCAAGTTTTCAAAGTTGATGCGAACGATGATTACTTTGCTGAAGGTGATGAAACCTTTACAGTGACTATCAGTAATGTCACAGGCAGCTCTTATGAGACACCGTCTATCGACACCAATCATGATATGGTGACGTCAACTATTAGCGATAACCCGGCTAAAATTGATCAGCCGGATACCAGTACTGATCCAGATGATCCAAGCTCGGGTAGTTACGGCCCAGAAGATACGATTTATGCCATTATCGAAGGTCCTGCACAGGTTAACGAAGGTGATGCTACAACCGTTTATACGGTGAAATTGGTTGATAAAGATGGCAATCCAGTCACGGTGACAACCGATACAGATATCACGGTTACCTATAGAAATGATACGACCGAAGATGGTGATACGGTCTATGACGACGGTGATACGATCACTGTGACCATCCCTAATGGTGGTTCAAGTAATACCTTTACAGTTCAAACGGTTGATGATCCTTATAAAGATAACGGTGAAGAATACAACCTGACGATTACCGATATTGAAGAGACTGGTGAGTTTGAAAACATCGCCATTGGTGATATCAATGGTAATTACACCAGTGTTACCACAGAAATTTTGGATGATACCACTCCCGGTACAGAAACTGACAGCGATCCAGTTCGTATAGTATTGGTTGCGGTAGACAGCGCGACTACGACGATTGCTGATCTGGTTGATGGAGACGGTAAGCTTGTTTTTGATGCCGATAATAGCACGCCAGAAGGTGATGCTTTGTACTACATTCCTGTGGCAATTGATGCAAACGACAAACCATTAACAATACAGGATGGCACAGTCACACTTACGTACGGTAGCACAGCTGACGCGGGTGATCAGGATGCTGTGGGTGATGACAGTTCGGTTACGGATGCTGACTATGATGACACGGTCGTTACCTCAGCAACTGTAGGTCAAGTTTTCAAAGTTGATGCGAACGATGATTACTTTGCTGAAGGTGATGAAACCTTTACAGTGACTATCAGTAATGTCACAGGCTGCTCTTATGAGACACCGTCTATCGACACCAATCATGATATGGTGACGTCAACTATTAGCGATAACCCGGCTAAAATTGATCAGCCGGATACCAGTACTGATCCAGATGATCCAAGCTCGGGTAGTTACGGCCCAGAAGATACGATTTATGCCATTATCGAAGGTCCTGCACAGGTTAACGAAGGTGATGCTACAACCGTTTATACGGTGAAATTGGTTGATAAAGATGGCAATCCAGTCACGGTGACAACCGATACAGATATCACGGTTACCTATAGAAATGATACGACCGAAGATGGTGATACGGTCTATGACGACGGTGATACGATCACTGTGACCATCCCTAATGGTGGTTCAAGTAATACCTTTACAGTTCAAACGGTTGATGATCCTTATAAAGATAACGGTGAAGAATACAACCTGACGATTACCGATATTGAAGAGACTGGTGAGTTTGAAAACATCGCCATTGGTGATATCAATGGTAATTACACCAGTGTTACCACAGAAATTTTGGATGATACCACTCCCGGTACAGAAACTGACAGCGATCCAGTTCGTATAGTATTGGTTGCGGTAGACAGCGCGACTACGACGATTGCTGATCTGGTTGATGGAGACGGTAAGCTTGTTTTTGATGCCGATAATAGCACGCCAGAAGGTGATGCTTTGTACTACATTCCTGTGGCAATTGATGCAAACGACAAACCATTAACAATACAGGATGGCACAGTCACATTTACGTACGGTAGCACAGCTGACGCGGGTGATCAGGATGCTGTGGGTGATGACAGTTCGGTTACGGATGCTGACTATGATGACACGGTCGTTACCTCAGCAACTGTAGGTCAAGTTTTCAAAGTTGATGCGAACGATGATTACTTTGCTGAAGGTGATGAAACCTTTACAGTGACCATCAGTAATGTCACAGGCAGCTCTTATGAGACACCGTCTATCGACACCAATCATGATATGGTGACGTCAACTATTAGTGATAATCCAGATAAAATTGATCAGCCGGATACCAGTACTGATCCAGATGATCCAAGCTCAGGCAGTTATGGTCCAGAAGATACGGTTTATGCATTCATAACCGGTAGTTCTGAAGTCAATGAAGGTAGTGATGCCTCATATACCATCACATTAAAAGATAGTGAAGGTGCTAACGTTAAAGTAACCAGCCCGATCACTGTGACTGTTACTTTTACCGACAGTGGTGCGGAGAGTGGTGATTACGTTGATACAAGTAATAATCCACTTAGCGGACAAACTCTGGATATTATAATTAATCCAGAAGGAGGTGGTGCAAATGGCTACAGTGCTACTTTTGACATCACAGCCATTAATGACTTTGTTGCTGAGTACGTTGCGTCTGGAGTAGGTCAAGATTTAGAAGACTATACTGTGTCGATCACGGGCTTTTCTAATACGGATCAGTTCGAGAATATTGTAGTGGACAACACCAATAGCTCGGTAACTACGCAGATAAAAGATGTTATTTCTTTAGGTACGCCTGATAGCGCTTATGTGGATGAAAGCGACTTTAGTTCAACTGCTAGCGAGCTTACTGGTAAGTTATGGGATGATCAGGGGGTAGCCGATCCGCAGGGGGATAGTAGTAGTGGCTTATCAACAGGACTGGGTATTGTTACATCGGATGCAAACTATAATAACTACTCTTTAATCTTCGATGGTAATAATCCGATAGCGGATGTTGGCGGTACTATAAAGTCTAGTGGTATTGAACTAGCTTATGACTTCACTCAGGCGGGTAAAGTGATTGGCTATTTATCCACGGGTAATGCTATCGATGATAAGGTTTTTGAAATCGAACTTAACAAAGAGAGTAATGGTGGAGCTGACGATGTCTATGTCTACACCCAATATCAGAATATTGATCATCCAATAGTCGATTCAGATGACTCACTTACGATCAGTATTGGTTTTCAAGTAATCGACGCTAATGGTGATACTTCTACCGCTAAGACGCTAAATATTAGAGTTAATGACTCTTTGCCTGAGGCTGGTAATAAGTCAGTAACAATGGACGAAGATACATTAGCAACGGATTCTGACGCAACATTCTGGTTGTCCAATGAAGACTTCAAAGATGGTCAAATTACCATCAATAACGGTGCAGGTGATCAGCTCCTTCAGGCTAACGATACGATTAACTTATACGACTCTAATGATTCTGACCACTCAAATGCCATTGGTGTTTTAACGAACAATGGTGACGGTTCGCTAACCTTTGTGCCAAGCGCAAATTACAGCGGCAAACCAGATTTTACGTATACCGTGACCGATAACGATGGTGATACGGCGACTGGTACAGTAAATATTACCGTGACTCCTGTAACAGATAAGCCACTTGGGTCCGATGTTAACATCAAGATTGTCGAAGATGATGCTAATATTCAGGAGGGCAGCTACTCGGTGGACCTAGGACTGAGTTTGCCAACATCCGGCGATGCAACAGATCAAACGGCAGATGATAGCGAGAACGATGAGCCGGAGCGCTTTGGTTTCATTACTCTTTCTGATATTCCGGATGGTGTAATTATAGAAAAAGCCGATGGAACGGATTTGTTTACAGCAGGGGCTGGAGCAGGCAATTCATTTACTATCTATATAAATGATGTTGCACAATTTCATCATACCGGTATCGATGCTGTTAATGCAGATTTATCGCTTTCTCAGACTGAATTTGAAGGTCTGAAGTTTATCCATGTTGAAGATGATGCCACTAACTTCACAATCAAACAGAGCGTTACCGCTTTTGAAGTAGATGACGCTGGTGCAATTCAAAGTGGCGTCGAGGGTGTTACTAAAGAAGTTGATATTAATATCGATATCCTAGCCGCGACCGATCCTGTAACACTTGTCTTTGATGATGGTGATGCATCACCTGGTGATGGTGATGTTGAAGATAATGAAGCAGGTGATGACAACAAAGTGTACTTACAAACAATGGATGAAGACACTTGGTTTGATATCGACGATATTCTGCGTGAAACCGTCAATGATAACGACACGTCTGAGACCTACAGCATCAAACTAACTGGTTTGCCAGAAGGCTCAACCATCAAAGTGGGCAGTAGTGAGCATAGCATTACAGCTTCCGAAGCGAACAATGGCTACACGTTTGAATTATCAGGTAAAGAAATTCCAAACCTTGAATTTAAACCGCCACAAAACTTTAGTGGTGATATTAAAGGCATCGGCATCCAGCTGATTGCCCACGACGATGATACGGATTCAAGTCACAGCGATGCTTCAGAAACAGGTACAACGGCGACTGATAATACAACCATTTATGATACCTATGATCAGGTGACACTGAATCTCTACGTTAGCCCAGATGCAGATGATGTAAATCTACCTGACCGCAGCACTCAGGAAGACACTGCAGTAAAAGCTTTCTCGGGGCTCGCTTTAAAAGATACAGATGGTTCAGAAAGTATTACTCAAGTGGCCATCAAAGGTCTTCCAGCGGGTTGGGTGCTGACAGATCATAATGGAAATGTTGTGTTGACGGGTAATGGTACGGATGACTACACCGTTGACGTGACAAATGTCGGCTTAGCGAATTTTAAAAATTACACACTTACTCCACCAGCTCACAGTAGCTCAGATATTGATTTGTCAGTAGATGTCACCGTGAAGGATTCAGTTGCGACGTCTTCGGGCGATGTAACTTATACCACGGATACTGACACTTTTAGTCATACGTTAAAAATTGCTGTTACACCGATTGCAGAAGTTACTAATAGCGATGGCACAGTAGAAGATGCAACTGATACTGACGGTGACAATACTTCTGACTTAACCATTAACCCTGACCATGCTTATGGGGCAAGTCCGTTGGAAGATGGTGATAATGGTACAGAGACACCTGTCTGGTTTGCACTCGGAACAAACAATGGTTTTAACCTGAGGGATGGCTGGACGAACCAAGATGATACAGATTTAGAATATAATTCGAGTAGTCATACACAGACAAACTCTGAACAAACCTTTGCTTTGCTCACCTTTATGGATAGCAGTAATAACCCTATTACTGGCTCTCAATACCGTTACCATGATGGTAATAGTTGGGTGGAACTGACTGATACCAGTGGGCGAGTGGAGGTGCCAGTTGAGTACTTGGATACTCTGGAGTTTATTGCGCCATCTAACTTGTCTGGAGATCACAAAATTCTAGTGGAGGCGAAAACCGTCGATCACGATGAAGACAATCCAAGTACGCAAAATACCCAAATTAGCGGTGAGTCTTACCTAACCTTTACCATTGATCCAGTGGCGGATGATGTCACCGTTGCGATCAAACAGTCATTCGGAAACGAGGATGCTGGGCGTAATGCGGATGGCACGGCGGATGATGCAAGTGCTGCTAACGGTATTGATTTAAACGTGAAAGTCACCACAGAAGATGATGATAGCTCCGAGTCGCAGACGATTATCTTAAGCAAAATCCCTGATGGTGCAGCCGTTTACTACGATGGCAAGTTGTATGAAAAAGGGGATGGCGCTTATGAAAATGGTACCGCTGATAACAATGGACAGTGGAATGACAATGACTACCGAGTCACACCAGCTGATACAAATACTGGCGATGGCACATGGGAGTTGACCATTGATAACTTTGATAACGACGCTAACTTCAAATACATTCCTGTTTATAACGATAACAGCGATGTTGATTTATTGATGGACGCATACTCTGTTGATGGTAGTAACAGTAACACCAGTACCACTGCAGAAGATCTTGCGATTAACGTAAAAGTGCAGGGGGTCGCCGATACGCCGACCCATGACGCAACGGATACAGTTTCTCTAACAGATAGTAACGGCCTGTCCCATGACTACAACGCCATTGTGCACGAAGGTACTGCCAGTGTTTCGTTACAGGATTTGTTTGTTAATGATCAACCAAACTTTAGCTCTGCAGACATCGCTGGTGGTTATGGCTCAGAAGATTTGTTTGTCACGATTAAGCTTACTCAAGATCAAGTGGATGCAGGTTTTGGTATCAGTGGCTCAGGCGTTACTCAAGTTATGGCAACAGAGTGGATTGTTGAATCCGCGAACTTTGATAATGCCAACCTAGATATCCCTACAAACTTTAACGGCACGGTTGGTTTTAACTTAGACCTGCAAACGGTTGAAAACGATGACTTGAGCGGCAATACCCAAGGGGATTCAGATAAAGTTAATATCGCTCTATCTGTACTTGTTACACCTGAAGCTGAAGGCACGGTCAATAACAGCGCAACCCAAAGTGAAGATACAGATCAAATTTTAGATTTCACTTTCTCTGGTAATGGTGGTCCGAATGAGCAATTAACAGGTGTATGGATCAATACGGAGTCTATTCCGGAAGGTATTGAACTCATTACGCAAAACCATGGAACACTAACACAAACAAGTGCTGGTTCAGCGCAATGGGTGCAACTTGACGTCGCGAATAATACCGTTGAGCAAGTGACAGCGCGCTTCCAAGACAGCCGTCACGACGGCGATGAAGATTACACCTTCGACTTCCGCTATACCGTATCGGACAGCACGCCAGCGGGGGATCATCCGTATACAGACACGACGCCAACAGGCAATAGTTATGATGCAGCGTCTACAGATTACGTGTCGGCGACTTACAACGTCACAGTCAATGCCGTGACGGATGCCGCGACCCTAAATCTAGGCGCCATTACTGATGTAGATGGAGATGGCAATAGTGACCTGACCTATGATGCGGCAACAAGTACAGTAACCGTTACCGATAACACGATCTTCGAAGTACCTTTCACGCTTATTGCTAATGATATGATCGGCGAAGGGAGTTCTGGCAACGGTCAGGATATCGATGGCTCAGAAACGATTAAACAAACCGTTGAGCTATTTGGTGTACCAGAGGGTATTGATATCTTAGGGGGCACTTACCTTGGTGATATCACTGATGCCGACGGCAACGCCGTACATACAGGGCGCTGGCGTGTAGATATCAGTGATGATCTGATCATTGATAGTGCGTCAGGTGAAACAAACAGTATTCGCTTTATCGTTGATCGTGCAACTTATACTGATATCGATCAAATAGTGACTATTCGCGTAAGCCATCAAGATACGGATGCTGATGTGCTATCAAATGATGTTACTTTCAGGCTTGCGATCGATGGCGATACATTTGCGGGCAGTGGCCCTGCGCCAACCGATCCAATGGATCTTGTTGTTACGCTTAATGATGTAGATTTTACGGAAGATACTCCACGTAACTTAGATGAATTGGTATCTGTAACGGATGGTGCTACATCAGGAGATAGCAGTAAATATACGATTACGATCAAAAATCTTGAAGGTGCTTCTTTATCTGGTGCTGAGTATGTCGACGAGGACGGTGGATACTACACATTATCAGGTGAAGGTGACGTGAATGCTGTGATTGCTTCGCTAGAGCAGCTAACATTGACGCCGAATAGTAATGAGAATATTAACTCTTCAACTTCAGCGGACTTCGATATTGCTATTACGACCTATGGTCTAAATGAACACCATAGTTACCCAATTGATAATGCTACTTTTGATATTGCCCCAGTAACGGATGAGAGTACCCTATCCATCACTGAGCCAGCAATTCTTGAGGATACAGCAACCGATTTTGTGATTAATTTAGCGAATGATGCCGATAATCCACGTCAGTTGCTTATTGATGGGAAACTGTATATCCAAGTGACTCAGACAGCTAGCTCTAATGTCGGTGACTTAGGAACATTTACGCTAAACGGTAGTTCTTTACCGAGCACTATTAACTTTACAGCGGGTCAATTGACAGATGGTCAAATACCTGCGAATGAACTACCAGCAGGTGATTATATTGTAATCGATGGCGCAAGCTTTGGTAACAGCATTACTATCACTTATACACCGCCAGCGAATCAGCACGGTAATGAAGTGAGCATTAAGGCTTGGGCGTTAACGCAAGAAGATCCTCAATCCTCCGGCTACAGCACGGCTACTTGGCTTACATCGAGTGAAGTCACCGCGACAGTACAAGCGGTAAACGATGGGCTTACTAATGCGGATCCGACGATGACCGGTGATGAGGATGGCATAGCTCTACTAGATTTAGGTGACAACGTCGCGCTTGCTGATGCAAATAGTGAAAATATTACCTCTGCAACGTTAACGGGCGTACCGCTGGGTTACGAGGTATTGCTAAATGGTGTCGTGCAAACGGGTACTATATCGGGTGTGGACGCAAATGGAGATTACCTATACGACTATATTCTTAATGTCGCCTCTATCACTGATCTAGAAACCATTGGTATTCAGCGCACTGCGGCAGTAGAGCATTTCTCGGGTACGATTGAGGTGGGTTTAGCAATTACTTCTGGTGAGTCTGGTATGGAGACCGCACAGTCCTGGCCTAATTTCCAAGTAAGCTTCAATCCGGTAGCGGATGACTTACTAAATATGGAAGCCACTAAAACCTTCGGCGATGAATACACGTGGGTAGCACTGAATTTGAACGCCAACGTCGCGGATACCGATGGCTCCGAAACATTAATGGTAACGTTCGAAGGTGTAGCAACAGCCTTAGACGATACTGCATTGTTCCGCTTAAATGGCACCTTGCTAGATGCACCTCAAGCGAACTTTGGTAGTGGTAAGTGGGTCATTACGGATGTGCCTTATGACCAGATCGGTAATATTGAAATGCTATACCACTCGTTTAATGACGATGTGAACGTAACGGTGCAAACAGTGGACAGCGCAACAGGACTACCGACCAGTACTTTGACTTCTGGATCGACTGATACCTTTAACTTACGCTTAGACGAAAGCCAAACAATTACCACAGGTGATGAAGATAACAACATTGTTGTGAGTGCGACCAGCGGTGCGACCATAGACTCTGGTGCCGGTAATGATACCATTGTCGGTGGTGCAGGGGATGATACAGCTGTATACGGTTCAGATATTACCGCTTATCAAATGAGCTACGATGCCAGCTCAGGAGAACTAACAATCTCAGGGGCAGAAGGTATAGATACGCTTATCAACGTAGAGCAACTAACGTTTAACGGCGAGACCTACACCCTAGAACTGGGCAGCAACAATGATGACACGATCAACGTGGCAGGTAGTGGACGTTACCTGATCATTGCCGGAGCTGGAAGTGACAACATCACAGCAGACGCTGATGATTATGTTGTCTCTGGTCCTGCTAGTAGCTTGACGACGCCTGTGTTATTCAGTTCGCTGGATACGGCAGATAACTCGGAAGAGACTCCTAATAATGGCATCATTATCGATGGTATTATCGAAGGCATGTACTACGAAACCTCCTCAGGTATGACGGGTTACACAGATGCTCAAGGTGGCTTTAGTTACCAGAACGGTGACAGCGTTACCTTTAGTGTGGGTGGTGTATTGATCGGTACCGCGATGGCAGACGACCTGGCGCGTGGCAATGTCTTCTTGCAGGACCTTGCGGACGTATCTCGTACTGACCTATCTAACGACTACGTACAGAAAATGGCTGTGTTCCTACAGTCACTGGACAGCGAAGGCAACACCGCTGGTGGTATTCAAATCTCTGCTGCATCACGCGATGCCCTTGCTTCGACTTCGTTGAACTTAAACTCAGCGAGCATGGATGACGTTAATAATCTATTGGTTAATCAAGGTTTTACGCCAGTAGAGCTTATGACGGCAATGGAGCACGTCCAAGACATGCTGGTCAACTACACCGAGCTTGACGAGGAAGATTTCGGTGATGCCCTAGACGAATTTATCGTAGCCGAAGAAACACTAGAGCAGGCTCTTGAAGAGACGGCAGGAGAAGAGGTTGTTGAGTCTGATGAAGTTGAAGTAATCGACGAAACATTGATAGAAGATGACATCGAAGGCGCTCAGGTTGTCGATACAGATGTGGTCGAAGAAACAGAAAGTGATGGCAACAACGGTAATGTTGATGAAAACATCACCGAAGTCGAAGATGTGCTTTCACAACCAGCCGACGCTGAAGATGAGTTAGAACAAATCGAAGAAGTTGTTGGATCTGACTTGGCAACAGATTCAGAAGAGCCGGAAACTGACGAAGTGGTTGAGACAGATGTAGTCCCTGAAGTGGGAGAGGTTGCTATGGACAATAACGACCTTCTAACCGACCGCAGCTTGATGTTTGATGCTCCTGAGACTGAGACTGAGACTGAGACTGAAACTGAGACTGCTGAAGAAGAGAGCTTTGATAGCTTACTGACTGACGACGCCATTATCATCGAAGACAACGCCTTCGACGAAGAAGATTCTGAAACAGGGCCAGAAGACGAACTTCCAGCAGAAGAAGAAATCTTCGAACCCGAGTCAGAAGAAGTGCCGTTGTCAGAGCCAACAACTGAGCAACCAGCTGAAGAGCAGGAAAGTGCAGCTGAGCCAGCATCTTCGAGCGACAGTGTTGTTATCTTGGAGAACCCAGATATTCAACCTGTTCAAGAACAAAGTCATAGCGATTTTTAGTCTTACTAATATTGTGAGTCAAAATATTTAAATTCCCTCCGGTAATAAGAGCTTTATATTATTGGAGGGAGTTTAAATTCTGTTCTTTGGAATTTTCTTTATAAACTTAAAATAAAGAACATTGCGAATACATACCTAGCCCCTTCTATAGCTTTTCCAGTTTGTGGATTGATTAAATTCACTCCTAACCATCCAAACTCACCCACTTTTAAGTTACTGTTTGCTATAGCCGTGGCTATACTCTTTTTCTTCGATATTCCTAACCCCATTCTCCAATGCGGAATGCATTTTCTCATGATGTTGCTATGACTCTGGCCTTTGCCATGCAGCAGGGTGAAAGTTATGGCCACATCAGCAGTTTTAAGTAGGGACAATGCTTCGATAATAGGTTTCGCAGCCTCAACACTTGTGAATCTCATTAAGTGATTTCGTTTTTGAGTGTGCTGCTGAAAACCGTTTAACAGTACTTGTAGCTGTTCTGGCTGATTCTTACTCAGTTCATCAAGTGACTTAATCAGGCTTAGGTATGCTGCGCGATCTTGAACTATTTTTCTGGGCTGTGCTGGTAGAGGAAGTGTTTCGCCGTTGTAGCTTTCTAGATTGATTTTCTTGGCGTTCGATATGTCGAATTTATGAGCACCAGCACTCAAAAGTGAAAGTAGATTGTTCTGCCATGTTTCAATATCGGACTTAGCTATACCTGTGCTATCGGATAGCCGTGAGATCTTGTCAAATGTGTTGGAGCTCTGTATTAACTTAAACAGAACCTTACGACATTGGTTAAATTCTCTCTCAAGATCGCTATTAGCGGTCTCAAGACTAAAGTTTATGATCGCTTCTGCGGGTGGGATGGATACTGTTTTTTGATCAATGATTAGAAACTTCTTGCGAAAGTTTTCTCTGTATTTGTTCTTTCCAGGTTCTAGCCAGCGATAGATGGTGCTCATAGATTGGCCGGATGCTAATGCGAGTTGTTCGTGTGTTGGCGCCAGCCTTTCTTCAATCAATTCACGGGCAATATAATCTAGCAGGTGGCTATAGTGTTCGAGCGTTGTTTCAGGGGAGGCATGCCCCATGAGCATTGATATTGCGTACAGACTCTTTTTAGTGGGGGTTAAAGTCCCAAATAGATGTCTCTTGAGTCCTTCGCTGTTTCTAATCCACTCCTGTGTCCGTGGATACGAATCAAAAATACTTAAAGAGGATTTGTCATTCAGCATTAGGGAACATGCGATTAAGTCGGTAACATGAGACAATCTTGCCGACTTAATCTGACTACGACTCCAGCCGATCATGAACCAACTCTCTTTCGCCGACACCGAATTTACCAGCAAACGCCGCAAAACTCGCAAAGAACTCTTCCTCAGTCGAATGGATGAGTTGATTCCCTGGCAGCAGCTTGAAGACCAAATTGAACCCTTCTATCCAAAAGCAGGTAACGGCCGTCGTCCCTATCCTTTGTCTACCATGTTGCGTATTCACTTAATGCAGAACTGGTACAACATGGGGGATCCAGCCATGGAGGACGCGCTTTACGAGATTACCTCTATGCGGCTGTTTGCTGGGTTATCTTTAGAAGGCGCAATACCTGATCACACCACTATTATGAATTTTAGGCATTTACTGGAAAAGCATAAGCTTGGACGTAAGCTCTTTAAAGAAGTCCACAAATGGCTATCAGATTCGGGGATTTACTTTAAAGAAGGCACCATCGTTGACGCGACTATTATTGAAGCCGCTAGCTCGACCAAAAATAAAGCCAAATCACGTGACCCAGAAATGCATCAGACCAAGAAAGGAAATCAATGGTTCTTTGGGTTGAAGGCACATATTGGAGTCGATGCTAAACGTGGCTTGGTGCACAGTTTTACCACCACTTCTGCCAATGAACATGATCTAAACCAAATCACTGAACTCATGCATGGCGATGAGACGTTTGTCTCAGCCGACTCAGGCTATCGTGGCGTAAAAAAACGTGAGGAAACCAAAGATAAGAAATTGGACTGGTTGATTGCGGAGATGCCAAGCAAGGTTAGGGAATGGAAGAAGCATCCCCGTATTAATAAAACCCCCATCAATACTGAGTACATAAAAGCGAGCATCAGAGCAAAAGTAGAGCACCCGTTTCGAATACTCAAATGCCAGTTTGGCTTCCGAAAAGTAGTCTATAAAGGATTATCAAAAAATGACAACAAGCTCGCGGTGTTGTTTGCACTGGGAAACATACTGCGAGTGGATCAGATGATAAGATCTGCACGGAGTTAATCCGTCTGGATGACGGTAGTTGGAGCTTTAAAGGCTTCAACTAGAGGATAAGACACACTAAAAACTGAGGTTTTGAGCAAATTGAAAAGCAAATCAAGCCAGTAGTGATTTCGTACTAACTAGCTGACTTAATCGCACGTTCCATAATTGTGTTAATTAATTCAGTTAGTGCTAAGCCTTTATAATTTGAAAAGAACCAATCTATAAGGCCTTCTATAACTGATTGCTCGAAATCGTTATGTAATTCAATGGTTTGCTTGGTTATGTCACGTAAAGGGCTGCCAATGGGCAATGTTGATACAATGCTTAAAGCTTCCAGGTTGGGATAGAATTTTGTTAAGCCAGATGTTTTTTCCTTCAGAAGCCATCGCTGTACGGCTTCCGCCGTTTCTTTTTCTTGCAAAAATTCAGCTGATAAAAAAAGATTCGATAATGCTTTCATGTTGCGCCCCTTGTGCTTAGTTGATAAAGCTATTTTCTCCTTTTAAGAGGGACTTAGAGTTTAAATCTGATACCTGTATTATCTACACCAAAGAAGTTAAAGACGAAGTCTAGCAAAGAGAGTGGGGGGGCTTATAATTTCAATTTTTATAGATAGTTTGAGGCAGTACATTTGGTAAATTTGACCAAAATACTGCCATGATATTGATTTAAAAAATGACTGGTTTTGCTGTGTTATGTCGCACCTGTTAGTTGTTGTTTTTTGTGCATGTTTAAGAACATACTATCATATCAATATCTGGGCTATGAAAGTACAAGCCGCTTTGTTTTAGATTTTCAACAACATTGTTAAGACATGTGCAATCAGTATGGCTTGAAAAACCAAATTCATCAAAAAAGGTTATTCTTGGTGTTTCACTTGTAGAGGGATGAACTAGGCCGAACCTATCCTTTTTAGCGTTGCTGTAAATTGAACCGTATCCATTCTTGTCTAATTCAGATTTTATACGCCTTTCATGGGATCGATAATAGGCTACTCGCTTTGATCTTTTTGCTTGTCTTGATAAACCTGGGTCCTCGGAATGAATGAAAAACTCCTCAGTCCCGTCAAAAAATGAAATTAAATCATCTATTTTTAGGTGAGAAATTAGATTGAAAAATTCACGGTCTGTAGCGGCCGCGCACGCTTTTTTTTGAAGTTCTTGAATGGTCATAATTAGTCTCCAATAAATGTAAATCGCTTTAATTCAATAAGTTAATTATAAAGATTACATTTGAAGAGCTGTTTAATTTCAAATATCCAGGTTAATTTACCCAACATGTTAAAGGGGAACCCTGACTACGAGAAGATGGTTATTCGAAAGTCGGTAAGTTTTAGTCGAGATTTCCTCACCCTTAATTTGGCTTCGTAAGATGTTAAAATTAAAGACTAATAAATCGACCAAGTTTAGAGTAATTGGTGAACTTTTCACCATCAAACATAATTGCGTAGTGGCCAGATTGAATCACTTTAGAGGTGGCTGGTGGTCTAGTAATAGCTACACATAGACCTCCGTCATCACGCATAGAGTTGTAAAGTATTCCATGCATGTTGGACATTAAAACTCCCGCTAAAAGGCGATGATTAGCATCATACTCCTCAGTCATTAAATCAGGTCGATTTCGGGCATCGTAGAAAGCTTCTTCAAAGTGCCCCGTATAACATCGAACCACAGCCGATACCTCAGATGTGAATTTCATTTCATCGACCCAATATTTACGGGTATGATGTGCCCATTCTCTCAGGCTGGTTTGTAAGCTATCAGAGCAATAATAAGCTCCTTGCTTATCGGTGCTGTAACGTCCTGACCTTGGGTAAGCAAATGAGGCCATAACCGCTCCCCAGCCGTCTCCATAACGCAAGTCTGCCTTATCAACATAAATATCTTGTAAGCTTAGAAGATGATTTGATTCACCATTACTGTTGCCCAAGTTCAATAAAGATCGGCTGGCTGTCATGTTCTCTATTTCACCCAATACCAAATTATCAGCATGGTTATTAGCAAAGATATTGATAGTTGGGTATTTTGAATGAATCACACGATAATGCTTCCACTCAGGCTTTACTGTTTTAGGCGCGTCTAGCATCAAAATGGTTCCTAACTGCATTTATGAAAAGTATGTCTGAATCGATTAATATTTGCTCTTTAGCGCTTTTTCCCTGAAAAAGAGGATGATCGATTGGACGTTTAAAAAAGTCGAATTCGTAGCCTTGGGGTGCTGACAAAGCTAATGCCTTATGTATGCCCAGCAATAACGATAGACGAGTAATTGTGTCTCTTGATAGAGTTACTTCGTTGTTGTTCTTAGCCTTTCTTACCCAAGATTTGTAGGTATTTCGAGATACGCTACCCATTAGAATGCATGCTTCATCAAGTGTTAAATTCCACTTTTCTTGTCTGCGCATATCTTCGAGCCACAAAAGAGCAACAGCAATTTTTTGAGCCTCGGTTCTTGTTTCTATGTTATGTGTATGCATTTTATGTTCTCCATTAGGCTATAAAAGAGAGTATAGCCTAACAGTCAATATTGATCAAAATATATAAATACGATCAATTTTGAAAAGCTATTCCATCATGTTTCTAATAGGGGGTTTTGTGCCCATCCCCTCGAAATTAACCTTAGTCTGAATTTTTAAGCTTTTTTCTAACTCTAATCACTGTACTTCGGCTAACTCCAACAGCTTCAGCCGTTTTATTAATACTAAATCCAGCTTCAGTAAATGAAGCTATTCTTTCATGGTTTTCTAAATCAGGCTGACGACCGTGATAAAGTCCCTTTTGCTGTGCTTTTACAATACCTTCTTTTTGCTTAGGGGTTTGAAGTCCAACGGAACGAAAACGTACGCTAAAAGTAACCGTCCGGTAAACCCATCTTGAGCCATGTGCTGGCTTTGCCAGGATAGTGTCCACTTAATTCTTAGTGGACACCTATTAGGGGTTACCGCACGAAACGGAAAATATTGTACGTTAAGGTTTCCACGGCACCCATTGAGGGCGAACCAGCCCTTTTTTGACCTTACGGCGCCGACGCCCTATCACGGTAGTGCATTGCAGATTTAGAGAGGGAAGGCATCGGGGACCCACCGGTGTCGACACATTGCTGCTGACCCCTTCAGGCCTGAGTGGGCTGTTGATGAAACTTCAGAATTCCATTAAGCGAACATCCCTCTTGGCTCGCGGCATGAATGGGGACTGAGCGGTCTCTGCGATATTTGATTCGGAGCTGGAAATACCTGACTTTTGTGCCAATTTAGCCCTTGCCTTTGCATGACGTCGCGTAAATGGTGATGCAGACAAACAACAAGGCAAGAGCGGACAATAGAGCGCAATCGAGATCGCCGACAGCTAGAGGGGACGTGCGACCAAGTTGACAGTCGAAATGCGCTATCATTAGGGTAGTCTAATGTTTGGTGGTACCAGGGAGGTGGATGTCATGTGGCACGATCACATGTGGAGCGGACCAGGGATGATGGGATGGGGGTTTATCCCCATGGTGCTGTTTTGGTTGTTGGTTATCGGGGTTTTCGTTTTTCTGTTCAGGTTGTTCTCGGGCAAGCGTTCGGAGCCCTCGGATGATTCCAGCTTACAGATTTTGAAGGATCGCCTAGCCAGCGGTGATATCGACCAGGTGGAGTTTGATTCTCTGTACGACAAGCTCAAACACGCCCATTGATGTAGCTGATTGGCCGAGCCAACTTTTGTGGAGGCTCGGCCGATGTCGCTTTGGTTGGGCTTCAAATGCTTCGTAACAAATCAACGAAATCGGCGACCGTTGGCACGCCTATCAGGATCTTTTCTGCCAGTAGCTTACCCTTGTGGTCATAAAAAATTTGCGCGGGTGGGCCGATGATTTTGTACTCCTTGTTCAAGGCGGTCGCAGCATCATCGTTAGCCGTAACATCGACCTTAATCAGCGTAAAGCGTTTGAATTCCGCTTGTACACTGGCGTCAACAAACACAAAGCTTTCCAGCTCTTTGCAGGTAATGCACCAATCTGCGTAAAAATCGAGCATCACGGGGCGCCCTTGGTCACGGGCTTGATCAAGCAAGGGGCGAAGCTGATCGAGTGAGGTAACCTTGGCAAAAGGTGCCAGAGCCACGGAGCTGTTGGATGACCCTCCACCGATTCCACCAAGCGGTTTCAACAAACTGGCGGTTCCAGCCGCTATGCCGATCAGCAGGGTTGAGCCGTAGATCAGCATCAGCACCCCGATGCCTTTACCTAGTTTCCCCCAGCCTGACGAACCCTCGGGCAGTCGATCCAGCGCTTTCAAGTAGATGGAAGAGGTAATCAGGATCGCACCGACGAGCAGTACCGTCACCGTTGGAGGCACAATGCGATCCAGCATCCAAACGGCCATCAGCAGCATGACAACGCCGAATCCTGCCTTGATATGAACCATCCAATGCCCTGCTTTGGGTAGCAGTTTGCCCGCCGACGTACCGATGATGATCAGCGGCGCGCCCATGCCCAAGCTCAGGCTGAATAACGCGGCCCCACCAAGCACCGGATCGCCGGTTTGGCCAATGTAAACCAAGGCACCCGCCAGAGGGGCGGCGACGCAGGGCCCTACGATCAGAGCAGACAGAACGCCCATTGCAAAAACACTCGCGGAACGACCTCCGCGTTGTTGGCGGCTGAGGTTCGCCAGTCGATTCTGAATCACGGCGGGCATCTGTATCTCAAAAAAGCCGAACATCGATAATGCGAAAACCACGAACATCAGGCTGAATGTCGAAATGATCCAGGGATTTTGGAATGCCGCTTGGATGTTGGCACCGAAAATACCCGCAGCGACTCCGGCCAGGGTGTAAGTTAGCGCCATCGCAAGCACATAGATGCTGGAGTAGAGGAACGCCTGTCGGGTGGACACCTTCCCCTCATGACCCACAATGACTGAAGAGAGAATGGGGATCATCGGAAACACGCAGGGGGTCAGTGACAGGGCTAGGCCTGCTAGGAAAAATAGCAACAGGGTAACGCTAAAACTACCTGAGGTCAGCATATCGGAGAAACGGCGCTGATCCGTCAAAGAGAAATCGAGTGGGTCATCAGAGATCTTAGGTGATACGGCTTTGGCCAAGAGAGGTGCGGCTGGAGCGGTATCCGTGGGCACGGCGGTTAGCTGGACCGTTTCAGTCTGGGGGGGGTAACAGATGCCTCCCTCCCAGCAGCCCTGGTATTCAATCTTGAATTCCGGATTTGGATTCCCAGCTGAAGACTGCTGCACCGCGATCCGAAATTCGGCCTGATCGTAATAGACCTGGCTCTGTCCATAAATAGCGTCTTCTTTTTCAACCGTAGGCCCCTTTTGAATATCACCGACGTCGAGCTGACCGTTGGTGTGCAGTTTGATCTGGTCTCGATAGAGGTAGTAGCCGCTTTCGGGCATGACCCATTGCAGGACCAGCAATCCCGGTTCGGGCTGGTTGTAGCTGAAGAGATAGGCTTCTTCCACCGGTAGAGGGCCTTGAGGTTTCTGACCTGTCAGCGATTCCCACAGACCCGCATTGGCTACGCTCAGTTGCGCCCACAGCAGAGCGACCATTGCCAATCGCCAACAGAAACTTAGCTTTAGGAAAGAGGAGGGGCTCGGCTGCTGATTTGTCGTTCTGGTGTTCATCTACACTCTCAATCTCTAACGTATCGGGTCGTCTGTTTAGGTACGGTTATTCCTTAAGGTTCACAAGCTTAATCAGAGGCCTGAGGATGCTGATGTCCACTGCATACGCCTTCCGGCTGGCAGTTTTCCAAGAATTGTAGGATGCCGCAATTGGCCGCCTGCCCTTCCGGGTTGACAACTTGGTTGCACTGCGTCCGTAGCTGGCGCAGCTGTTTTTCCAGCTGTTTCAGCTCTTTAATCTGCCGCTGGGTTTGAACAATGTGGCCATCAATCATCTCATTGACATGATGGCAGCTATCGATCGGGTGATCTCGGCACTGGAGCAGTTGCCCGATTTCGTCCAGATTGATGCCAATGCCGCGGCAATGGCGGATAAACAGCAGCCGCTCCCTGTGCTGATCACTGTATATGCGATAATTGCTAGTGGTACGCTCGGGTGGCGGCATCAAACCTTTGCGCTCGTAAAACCGGATAGTGACCGTTTCGGTATCGGTTAATTTTGCCAGTTCTCCAATTTTCATCTCGCTACCTGCTTGCTTGACATTATACCCACTATAACCTTTATAGTAATGGCTAAGCAATTTTCTCAAGCCGGAACTCTTATGCAATCGAAGTCATCAACCTCCTGCTGTGGCGGCTGCCAGACCGAAGCCACCGTGACCGATACCGCACCCCAGACGGAACCGTTGACGGGGGGCGTTCGCCTCTACATCAACGCGATGGACTGCCCCACCGAGGAGCGGATGATCCGCGCCAAGCTGGAAACCATGCCGGAAGTAAAAAACCTGGCATTTAACCTGATGGATCGGGTGTTGACCGTTCAACCCGCGACCGCTGACAGCATGCCCGCCATCATTCGAGCGCTGGAGGATATCGGCTTTCCCCCTGAAGTTCTCGATGATGATCAGTCGATCCCGGTCGAACCCTCTTCCGGTTTTTTCAAAGACTATGGGCGGTTGGTGCTTGGTGGGCTTTGCGCCCTGGTAGCCGAAGTCTTGGATTACCAAGCCATTGATCAAGCGTGGCTTATTGTAGCCTTTGCCTTGCTGGGTATCGCATTGAGCGGACTCGGTACATACAAGAAGGGCTGGACTGCGCTCAGGCACCTGGACTTCAATATCAACGCGCTGATGTCGATTGCCGTTACCGGTGCCATGCTGATCGGCGAGTGGCCGGAAGCGGTCATGGTGATGGTGCTTTTTACCCTGGCCGAGGTGATCGAAAGCAAGTCGTTGGATCGTGCGCGTAACGCCATCAAGGAGTTGATGGCGCTGGCGCCGGATACCGCGACCGTCAAAGGTCCCGCCGGGGATTGGGTGGCGCAGCCGGTTGGCGAGGTTGAGCTCGGTCAAACCGTGCGCGTCCGCCCCGGGGAGAAAATTCCACTCGATGGAGAAATCATCTCGGGGTCGGCGGCCGTTAACCAGGCACCCATTACCGGTGAGAGCCTGCCGGTCGAAAAAACGGAGGGTGATAAGGTGTTTGCCGGTACCCTGAATGAGACCGGCATGCTGGAACTTAAGGTCACGGCGCTTGCAAGTAATTCAACCGTTGCACGCATTATTCACGCGGTGGAGAAGGCGCAGAGTGAGCGCGCACCGGCGCAGCGCTTTATTGACCGTTTTGCACGCGTCTACACGCCTGCCGTTCTGATTCTGGCCGCCCTTACCGCACTGCTGATGCCGCTCGCCTTTGGCTGGAGCTGGATTGATGCGGTATATCGTGCCCTGGTTCTGCTGGTGATCGCATGCCCATGCGCGCTGGTGATCTCTACCCCGGTGACTGTGGTCAGCGGATTAGCGGCGGCGGCGCGTCATGGGGTGCTGATCAAAGGTGGGCTCTATCTGGAGCAGGCCAGCAAATTAAAAGCCTTGGCCTTTGATAAGACCGGCACCCTGACCGAGGGGCGCCCGCAGGTGACTCATGTCGAGCTGATCGGTGATGCAACGCACGCCGATGCGGTGCTGTTCGCCGCCTCCTTGGCCAGCCACTCAGACCATCCCATTTCGCAGGCGGTGGTTCGATTCGCCAACGAGCGGGAGCAACTCAGCGATTTTCTCTCCGTCGATGGGTTCGAGTCGCTGACCGGGCGCGGGGTTCAGGGGCGGCTGGAAGCGCTGGACTGCGTACTGGGGAACCACCGATTAATCCATGAACTCGGTCTTTGCTCCAGCGCCTTGGAAGCATCGCTGGAGGCGATCGAGGAACAGGGGCAGACCGCCGTGGTGTTAGTATGTGACCAGCGACCCTGGGCGATCTTTGCCATCGCCGATCAGCCCAAAACTCACAGTCGTAAAACCTTGGAACAATTAAGGGAATTAAATGTCCATACGCTGGTCCTGTCAGGCGACAATCCCCATACGGTAGCCCGTATTGCGGAACAACTGGGCGTCGACGATGCCCGCGGTAACTTGCTGCCGGAGCAAAAGCTGGAGGCCGTACAGGCATTAAAGACGCAGCACGGCATCACCGCGATGGTGGGCGATGGCATTAACGATGCGCCGGCGATGGCAAGTGCTGACATCGGCTTTGCCATGGGTGCCGCCGGTACCGATACCGCCATCGAAACCGCCGATGTGGCGTTGATGGATGACAACCTGGAAAAGCTGCCCTGGTTTATCCGGCTCAGCCGCACGGCGAGTTGGCGCCTCAAGCAGAATATCACCTTAGCGCTCGGCATCAAGCTGCTGTTTATGGTGCTGGCATTAACAGGTGAAGCAACGCTCTGGATGGCGGTGTTTGCCGATTTGGGTGCCAGCCTGTTGGTGATATTCAACGGCTTACGCTTATTACGTTTTAAATAGTGGAGGAAAAAAACGGATGAAATGCCCCCATTGTGACACCTTGCTGCAGATGACCGACCGGCAGGGGATCGAAATTGACTATTGCCCCAGCTGTCGCGGCGTCTGGTTGGATCGCGGTGAACTGGATAAGCTTATCGAGCGCTCAACGCAAGCCGATGACCGGCGTCCGGAATCGCGACGCAGCGAACCACGCTCGGACTACCAACATCAGAACCATCACAGACAGGGTTCGCACTATAAAAAACGCAAAAGCTTCCTTGGGGAACTTTTCGACGTTTTTGACTGAAACCGCTGGAATTATCAGCAACCAAATAATTTTACCGAGTTAAGGACCGTACAAAATGCTTAAACGAATCACTGCCGTGGCTGCGATTGCCGGGTTGCTTGTTTTACCCTCCGCCTATGCAGAGCAATCCCCCAAGCTGACCTACGATGGCCAGCAGTATCAGGGGGACACCCTGCCGCCTGCGTTAAAGCAGTCACTGAACCAACTGGCGCAACAATACAACGACCAGCGCCGCCAGGCAGTCGATCAGTACGCGTTGAATCGCTATGTGCAGGAAGAAGCCAGCAGACAGAGCAAAGATGTCAAAACCTTGCAGCAGGAGCTGATGGCCGTCGCCGATCCGACCGAGGAGCAACTGAAGGGGTTCTACGAGGCCAACAAGGCACGTATCCAAGGTACCTTCGAGCAGGTTAAGCCCGAGCTGGTTAACTACCTCAAGCGGCAGCAGATGACGGAAAGAGCGCAGCAGCTATTGGAGCAGATCGCGCTGAAAAAGGGCTACCGCGTGGAACTTCCCGAGCCTGAACAACTGCGCCTAGACGTTGCTACCAAGGGGTACCCCTCCAAGGGAAACCCAGACGCAAAAATCACTCTGGTTGAATTTGCCGATTACCAATGCCCCCACTGTAAGAATGCGGTCGAGGCCGTCGATGCGCTTCTCAAACAGTACGGCGATAAACTTCGTGTCGTCTATAGAGACTTCCCGATTAATCAGTCCGGTATCTCCCGTAAAGTTGCGGAAGCCGCGGTGTGCGCCGACCAACAAGGGCAATTCTGGAAATTCCATGATCTCGCGTTCGAGCGCCAAAACTACCTCAAGTCAATCCCTGTCGATGCCCTGGCCAAGGAAGCGGACTTGGATATGGGCAAGTTTGGTGACTGTTACCAAGACGCCGCCACCCAGGCCAAAGTGACCGCGTCGCTGAATGAAGCACGCGAGCTGGGTCTCTCCGGGACGCCATCGTTTTTCGTCAATGGTCGGCCGCTGGGCAACACCCACGGCGATCTGCTGAAAGACCTGAAGGAATTGATCGACGAGGAGCTACAGGCCGGTAGTTGAACTAACGTATTTCAAGAGGAACAATAAAATGAAACATCTACTCACATCGGCGCTACTAGTGCTGGCTTTAGGCAACGGAACAGCCGCCGTTGCCGCTAACCCAGCTTGGCTCGAAAGTAAGTCGGAGAAGGCTTACGAAATAACCGTTTATCGCAGTGCTTCTTGTGGTTGCTGCAAAGGTTGGATTTCCCATCTTAAAGACCATAACTTTGCCGTCAAGGACGTCGTGGTCGACGACGTGAATCCTTATAAAGAAAAGTTGGGTGTGCCCGCCCAGGGGGCGTCCTGTCATACGGCAGAAGTTAACGGCAAAGTGATTGAAGGGCATGTGCCTGCGCAAGACATCAAGGCCCTGCTTGGCTCAAATTCTGATATTCGCTTGCTGACTGTGCCGGGGATGCCTTCGGGTGGGCCGGGTATGGATATGGACGGTGCGAGAAAGGATGCCTTCAAGGTTTATGCTGTCGACAGTGGAGAGCAGGTCAGCGTCTTCAACGAATATAAGCAGTATTGATGGGGGGTAAATTCGGTACCTCCCTAACATCGAACTATAGGTAGTTGAATACCTATATTTCCATGTGATTTGTGTGTGCTTAAAGGAGAAAATCCATGAAAACGAAGCGATGGATGTTAAGTGCCGGAATGGCCATGAGTTTGGCTGCGGTATCGGCAGTGGCGGACCAGCAATGGTCCGGCGGAATGATGAGCATGATGGGCGGCCCTGGGATGATGGATGGGTGCGGCATGATGAGTGGCTCCTCACCCCAAGGGAAACCTGCTGCGGGTATGAAACACGGCTCCGGCATGATGCACAACCAGGGGATGATGCAGAACCAGGGCATGATGCACGGGCGTGGTATGGCGCCAGAGGCGATGAGCGAAAGGCTGGGGCAGAGCCTTCAGCAGCTAGAGAGTGAGTTAAAGCTGTCGGCCGATCAGCAGTCCGAGTGGCAACGATTTGTGACCGTTGTTAAGTCGCAGTCAGAATCGATGGCCCAGCATCACAATCGAATGTATGGGCTGTTCGAGCAAAGCGCCAGTATGACGCTGCCTGAGCGGGTTGCGTTGCACAAGGAAATGATGGGAGAGCGCTTTGCCAGTATGAGCCAGTTCAATAATGCGATAACAGCCTTCTATCAGTCGTTGAATGCAGAGCAGAAAACACTCATGGACGGTTATCCGATGATGGGGGGAATGTAGCGGCTAAGTTCGGATTAGATCGTTTCATGAACTAGCAAAACGCTATTTTTTTCAGCAGCCACCGGGACGACTGAAGGGGTAAGCCCGGAGGCTGCTTTTTTTCTCGTAAGCTCGGTCAACACCTTTTTCAAACAAGGCTTTTTTGGAATGAGACACGAAACGCACAGGTAACCATGAGTAGTCTATTAACGAACGATCAAGACACAGCCGATAACACGGGCTGGTCGTTGATCTTTTTCTGCTGGATTCTGGCCGTTGTAGCGGTGCTGGGAAGTTTGTTTTTCAGTGAGGTGATGGGGCTGCAGCCCTGTGTGCTCTGCTGGTACCAGCGAATCTTTATCTACCCGCTGGCGGTACTCTTTCTGGTCGCGCTGTTCCCACTGGATAAACGCGTTGTTCGATACACGCTGCCGCTTGCCGTGATCGGGTGGGGATTTGCGGTGTACCACTACCTCGTTTACTCCGGTTACATTCCCGAAAGCTTGCAGCCCTGCAGCCAAGGGGTCTCCTGCGCGGAGATCAACTTGGAACTGTTCGGTTTTATCACCATCCCCATGCTGTCGATCTTGGCTTACTCAGCGATCATCGCTTTACTGTTAATTTTTAGAAAACGGACCTACCCATGAATAAAAAACTGATTGTCGCGTTATCCGGTGTTCTTCTTTTTGCACTGTTCGGGATAGCCGCCTATCTCCTTGAAAGCCAAAAAACGGCGGGGATCACCGAGGTCGCGAGCGACCCCAAGATAATGAAGCGGTATTATTCACCGACGATGGGTCCATCCAGCGCTCAGGTGACGATCGTCGAGTTTTTCGACCCTGCCTGTGAGACCTGCCGGAAGTTTCACCCCTACGTAAAGCAATTGATGGAATCAAATCCAGGGCGGGTCAACATTGTCATGCGCTACGCGCCGTTCCATCCGGGGTCTGACTATATCGTGAAACTGCTTGAAGCGGCCAAGCTCCAGAACCTGTTTTGGGAAACGCTTGAGGCGACTTATGAATCACAGCCCTTCTGGGCCCAGCACGGTAACCCTCAGCCGCAGACGATCTGGCAGTACCTGGGTGGTGTTGGCCTTGATATCGCGAAGGTCAAAGAGGATATGCAGAGCCAGCGCTTTGAACAGCGCATACAGCAAGACCTTGAAGACGCCAGCGCGCTGCAGGTAACCAAAACCCCGACCTTCTTTGTCAATGGCAAACCGCTCTCAAGCTTCGGTTATCGACAATTGAAAGCCTTGGTGGAGTCAGAAATCAGTGAAAATTACCAGATGTGACCCGGCTTTCCGGGCACCGTTTGGTGGGCGTATGGTGTTGGAATCTGGCGCTGTGGCCTGCAGACGGGTTAGCGTACAGCGACTAAGTCGTCGGCTTTCTCACCTACATAGAGGCTTTGTATGAGACGAGTCCTGCTTTTTTTGCCGCTAGCTGTCGTCATTGGGCTCGGCTTTTTCTTGTGGAGGGGGTTGTACCTTAATCCGAAGGAGTTGCCCTCGGCCCTGATCGGTAAACCCGTTCCACAGTTCGAGCTCCCTTGGCTTGAAAAACCCGGTCAAACTCTGACGCAGGAGGCGCTGAAAGGTAAAGTGAGTTTGCTCAACATTTGGGCGACCTGGTGCCCCTCCTGTCGTACGGAACACCCGTTTTTGATGGAGTTGGCTCATCGAAGGGGTATTCCGATCTATGGCGTCGATTATAAAGATGAAGTGCCTGCCGCTAACAGATGGCTGTCAGACCTCGGTAACCCTTATGTCGCCAATGTTGTCGACGACAAAGGCTCTCTAGGGCTCGACCTTGGCGTCTATGGTGCGCCCGAAACCTTTATCATCGACAAAAGGGGAGTGATCCGTTACCGGCATGCGGGGCCTTTGAATGATGCGATATGGAAACGAGATTTACTGCCTGTTTTTCAGCAGCTGCAGGGTGAGTAGCGATTCAAATCAGCCCGTTTTTATGGCTGTCACCGGCACATCAACATAGAACACCCGACACAACCCCTGACGTGCGTCAGGCGCGCTGTTCCTCGTGTTAAAAAAAGGTCATTGTTAGATGATAAAAAATGATTTCCCCGGCACTCATCGAAACCGTGGAGTACAGATTTTACTTGTTTCTATGCTCACACTTGCACTGGACCAACTGAGCAAGTGGATAGCCCTTGCCTACCTGCTGGAAACACCGCGGGTGATTGAGGTGACGGCCTTCTTTAACCTGAGGCTTGGTTTCAACACGGGCGTGAGCTTCGGTTTGTTTCGTGACTTCTTTGCCAATGCGCCAGAACTGCTTGCGCTGATCAGCTTGGCGATAGTGGCTGTGCTGCTCATCTGGGCTTGGCGTTCCGATTCGTTTTTTGAGCGGATCAGTCTTGCCGTGATCGCGGGCGGAGCGCTTGGTAATATCGTTGATCGGTGGCGCCAGGGGGCGGTGACAGATTTTTTGGATTTTCACTGGGCTGGCTGGCACTGGCCGACATTTAACGGTGCCGACATCTTTATTACCTTGGGTGCGATTTGTCTGTTGCTGTCGGGGCTAAGGCGGACTGACGAAACCGATTGGAAAGAAAAGCAAATTACCGGCCGACGCGGGCCGACGAGGGTTAACTGACTGTGAGTACGGCGACGAAAGTTCTAACGCGTTTGAATTCAAGGCCATTGGCGCTCTGGAAAGGTTTCGGTGTCGCCCTTATCGGCTATTTTGCATTGCAAGTCTGGATTGATTGGCAGGTAACGGATCAAGCAAGCGCGCCACCGCAGTGGGAGGCGCTCGCTGGGCCAGGGGTTGCTGTCGAGGAGACACAGCCTGCGCCCATCAGTCATGAACGTCTATCTGAGCGTGATGCAACGTCGGAGGTGGTACTCGCTGCAAAGGCAGGGGATACCCTCGATGGCTTGTTAAAGCGTCTGGGGCTTGATTCGAAGATGCGCTCTGCAGTGGTTCAGGCTCTCACTGCCGAGTTTGATCCGCAAGCACTTCAGCCAGGACACGAGGTGGTTATAAGGTTTGAAGACAACCAGAAAACACCACAGCAACTTCTGTTAAAGATTGATGCGGGCGTAAAAATCCTATTGTCATTCGGCGATCCATTAACTGTCTCTCGCTTGACTCCCGCGATAACGTCGCAAGAGCGAGCGGTTCGATTCAAGCTAGACCGTTCAGTTTATGCTTCGCTAAAAGCGGCGAACATCCCGACCCGCTTCGCCCAGGATCTATCGCTCATGTTGGCCCCTCTGATTCAGTTTGATCGGGCCTTCAAAGGTGGAGAGAAATTCGAAATCCTATGGCATGAATACCCATTGGCAGAGGGGCGCGAAGCCAAACCGCCGAATCTGAGGTATGTCCGTATAGAGATGGGCGATCGTACCATTGAAGCCACCCGCTCCAACGGTACCGATAGCCACTCCAGAATCTACAAGAACGGCGAGTTAGTCCGCACCTTGGTAACGCCCGTGGACGATGGGCAGATTTCATCTATTTTTGGACCGAGAAAACACCCTGTTTATGGCAATGTGCGGATGCATACCGGTGTAGACTACTCCGCCCTGCGTGGCGCTCGGGTCACGGCATCGGCTCCCGGGGAAATTCTTTATATGGGGCGCCGCCGCGGCTATGGTCGCGTTATTGAGATACAGCACGAGAAAGGGGTTGTGACTCGGTACGCACACTTAGAGTCCTTCGCGGCAGGCCTTGAGCGAGATAGTCGTGTAGCAGCAGGGGATGAAATCGGTAGTGTTGGCGCTTCAGGTATAGCGACCGGGCCCAACCTACATTTCGAAGTCTTGAGTAATGGGCGCCCCCTGGACCCACTTTTCGGTCCTCGAACGGTGCTTTCAAAAGCGATCAGCTCGGTGGATGGTGAACATCGCGACCTCTTCAATATGCGGGATGCCTTTGACCGAGTGCTCTTCGACTTAAAACGGAGCGAGAACGGATAGTGCTGCATAGGGTAGGGTCGCTTGTATGTCGTTTATTGCGACATAGAACCGCAGTTTATCGGTTCTATCATAAGTAGGAACAAAGCAGATGAATGAAGGTAATGGCCGCTTCCACTCTTTGTCTGCATCGACAAAGCAACAGGCTGTAATCTGAATGCGACGCTGTGAATCCAACTTAGGGGCAGTATGAATCAAAGTATCGCTTACGCCATCTTGGCTGCCCTGCTATTTGGAGCCAGCACACCCTTTGCCAAACTGCTGATCAACGAGGCGTCGCCCTTGGCTCTGGGCGGAATGCTTTACCTGGGCAGTGGCCTAGGGCTTGGGCTCGCGAGGCTGATCAGGGATCGAGGCTGGAAAAATCCGGGCATACCTACGATGGAATGGCCCTGGCTGCTTGGGGCTATTTTCTTTGGCGGGGTTCTGGGTCCAGTCGCCCTCATGTTCGGATTGAGCTACTCCAGCGGCGCTTCAGCGTCACTCTTGCTGAACCTGGAGGCGGTTCTGACCGCTCTGATTGCATGGGTCGTCTTTCGGGAAAACGCCGATCGGCGAATCGTGTTGGGGATGATCGCCATCGTAGCCGGAGGGGTTGTCCTGTTCTTGCCGACGGGGGAGATAGGCGTTACAAACAGTATCGGTTCGCTAGCCATTGCGCTGGCCTGCCTGTGCTGGGCGATCGATAACAATCTGACCCGCCAAGTATCCGCCTCCGATGCGGTGTTTATCGCCGGGAGCAAAGGGCTGATCGCCGGATCTGTTAACTGTGCGCTGGCCTGGTTTATGGGAGATGCATTTCCTCCGCTGGCAACCACAGGCGCAATCATGACACTGGGGCTGCTGGGCTACGGTGTAAGCTTGGTCTTGTTCGTATTGGCACTGCGGGGATTGGGAACTGCGCGCACTGGCGCGTATTTCTCCACAGCGCCCTTTATCGGAGCACTGATCGCGCTGACCTTGTTACACGAACCCGTTACCTCCGCTTTCTGGATTGCCAGCGTGCTGATGGGGTTGGGTGTGTGGCTGCATCTGACAGAACGCCATGAACACCTGCACACCCATAAGCCGTTGGAACACAGTCACACGCACCGCCATGAATATCATCACCAACACGATCACGAGTTTGACTGGGATGGGCAGGAGCCCCATTCGCACCAGCACGCGCACACCGAGGTGACGCACAAGCATCCACACTTTCCCGATAATTCACCACCGTCACCGACACTAACTCATCCACATGGCCGCAGAACACTGGCGCCGCCTTCAGGAATTTCATGAAAGTTGCTCTGGATAAATCGCTGGAGGTTTTGTTTGTGAGAGAGGGGCTTTTTTCTTAAGCTACCGGCCATGCGTCTCAGTGCTGCAGGACAGGCATTACCTAAGTAATTTATACACTGTAGACCTGCCGATACCCATTTGCTTGGCAATGTCTGTAGCCCCAACCCCTTCCTCACGAAGCTCTTTTACTCGTCTTCGGTCAATAGTTCGCTTGCGACCAAATTTAACACCTTTCGCTTTTGCCTCAACACGTCCTTCATTTGTTCTTTCCAATATCCGTTGTCGTTCCGCCTGTGCCACGGCAGAAAGAATGGTAACAACCATCTTTCCCATAGTGCCTTCCGTGCTAATGCCATCATCCAGAAAGCGGATAGCAACACCCATTTCATCGAACTCCTTGATTAACTGGATCATGTCAGCAGTGTCACGGCCAAGGAGATCCAGCTTTTTTACCAGGATTACATCGCCTTCCTCCACCTTTAATCTCAATAGGCGTAATCCCTCTCGGTTAACATGACTACCCGTTACTTTGTCGGTAAAGATTCGATTGGCTCTTACTCCTTCCGCCTTGAGGGCTTTGACCTGCACATCGAGCGATTGCTGGCTTGTGGACACACGAGCGTAACCGAAGAGTCTCATGAGGTGAAAATAGTCTCCTAAATCGATTAATAGATCGTCTGTCTGCTAAGTCTGAGAAAAGCGATTTAATAGACAGTTTATTGTAGGCACTTTATGATGTCCACTAACTTATAAATTAATAGACACTGCGAATGCTCGCGATTCTTACAGTTATTGGTTGGGGTAGCACATGCCCGTCGATTTTTTAACCTCGGAACAGAAAGCTAGCTATGGGCAATTTTCTGGCGAACCGAATGAAGTGCAGTTGGCCCGCTACTTTCATCTGGATGAAGCTGACCTCGCTTTTATCCTTCAGCGGCGTGGTGTTCAGAACCGTTTCGGTGTCGCCTTACAGTTGGGCTGCGTTCGATTCCTGGGAACCTTCCTCGCCGATCTGTCACGGGTTCCGGCCAATGCTCAATGGTTTGTTGCACGACAGCTTGGCATCACCGATATAGCAACCCTGGCCACCTATGCACAGCGTGAAACCACTCGACGGGAGCACACGGCCCAGATCCGTACCCACTATCAGTACCGGGAGTTCACGTGGCCGTGGTCCTTCCGGCTGAACCGCTTACTCTACACACGCAGTTGGATCGGCAACGAACGCCCCAGCCTGCTTTTCGATCTGGCCACCGGTTGGCTGATACAACACAAGATCCTGCTGCCCGGCGCCACCACACTGACCCGCTTGATTTCCGAAGTGCGCGAGCGGGCCACCAGTCGCTTGTGGCAACGGCTGTCGGCGTTGCCGACATCGGAGCAGACCGCAAAGCTTGAGACGTTGCTTCAGGTTCCGGAGGGAACACGAACTTCCCGCTTTGACCGCTACCGCAAGGGGCCGGTGACGATCAGCGGTCCCGCCTTCAATGAGGCGGTTGGCCGTTATCAGGAGCTGAAGGCCTTCGGCATGCATGAGCTGGATTTTACCGGCATCCCGCCAGTCCGCTTTAAAAACATCGCCCGTCACGCCGGAATGATTTCTATGCACAAAATAGCCCGCATGCCGGAGAGAAAGCGCACGGCCATCCTAGTGGCCTTCGCCAGGGCATATGAGACCATCGCCCTCGATGAAGCCCTGGACGTGCTGGATTTACTGATTACCCCCGAATTCAAGTCCGAAGTGCGACACTTTTCATTTCAAGCAGCCAAACACATCTTTTTAAAAATAACGGCTGGTTGCTTGAACCCTAAACACTTCCTTGGACGATGGTTTATTCGTCTCATCGCGAAATGTATTCTCTCTTCTGTAACACTTCTTAAATCAGTGCCTTTGGGCACATACTGTCTTAGAAGGCCGTTACTATTTTCATTCGCTCCACGCTCCCAAGAGCTATATGGATGAGCAAAATACACTTTCGTATCTAATGCTTTAGCTATCTTAGCGTGATAGGCAAACTCTCGACCATTATCTGCTGTGATCGTGTGCACATGATCTTTAAAAGGCATCAATAACTCTATGGTAGCCTGAGTCACATCTTTGGCTGACTTTGAGTTCACTTTCTTTATCAGGTAAAAGCGCGTCTTTCTTTCCAATAAAGTAACGATGGACCCCGTTCCATTCTTGCCTAAAACAGTGTCTATTTCCCAATCACCAAAACGCTTTTTTGTCTCCACAATGACTGGGCGCTCATCAATAGAGACTTTGTTTTTAATCACTTCTGCTTTCGTTCGCTGTCCTTTCCTGTAGCGTTTTTTTCCTTGCCTCAAATGACGATAAAGCGTCCCTTTGTTTCTTTTGTCATCATGGATATATTGATAAATCCATTCATGACTAACAGGAACTCCGCAGTTTTTAAGTACGTTAGAGACTTGCTCAGGGCTCCAGTCGATTTCAATTAAAATACGAATAAAATCAATGGTCTCTGATGATATTCGATACTTAGCGGATGTCTTTCGCCTTATCAAGCATGCTCTTTGAGCTTTATCAGGACAATATCCTGTTGCTTTTTTATTCCGCTTTAGCTCACGATAAATCGTAGCTCTATGGCAATTAAGTGCACGTGCTATATTTGAAACTGATATTTCTTGCCCTAAAAGAGCTGAAATCTGGTATCTTTTGCCTTCGGTCAACTGCTGATAATTCATGTTGGTACTGCTTAGTTTTGTGGTGAAAAGAAGTGTACCAACTTCAGCAGTTGGCTTCTTCTACACCTGATTTGCAGTGTCGCACTTATTATCTGAATTTAGGCCTATATTGCCGGTGAGGCCAAAAAGCTGGGCCAGAAAAAGCGGTTGCGGACACTGAAGGATCTGGATAAATCCGCGCTGGCCTTGGCGGAGGTTTGTGCCCTGATCCTCAATGAAAGTACGCAGGATGAACTGCTGAGGTCGGCCATCTTTGCCAAAATGCCGCGTGAAAAACTGGCGGCATCCATTGCCACCGTCCATGAACTGGCTCGCCCTTACGACGACAACTTTCAAGATGAAATGGTGGAACAGTATGGCAGGGTCAGACGCTTCTTACCGAAATTACTGTGTGATATCGAGTTCAAAGCGGCTCCGGCGGGCAAGGCGACCCTGGAAGCCCATCAATATCTGGCCGGTCTGTTGAAATCGCGCAAGCAGCAACTGGAAGAGGCGCCACTGGACATTGTTTCCAATCCCTGGAAACGTCTGGTGTTTGACAAAGAGGGGCGAGTCACCAAGCGAGGCTACACACTGTGCTTTCTCGATAAGCTGCAAGACAGCCTGCGCCGCCGTGATGTCTATGTAGAGAACAGCGATCGCTGGGGTGATCCACGGGCCAAGCTGTTGCAGGGCCAGGAATGGCAGGCCAACCGCATTCAGGTCTGCCGGTCACTCGGTCATCCACTGAATCCCCAAGAAGCCATTGATGGTCTGGTGCGCCAACTGGATGCCAGCTACAGACAGGTGGCCGCCAACTTTGATGACAACAAGGCCGTTGAATTGGATCTGTCTGGCAAGCGGCCCACATTGACCATCACCAATTTTGACAAGCTGGATGAACCGCCCAGCCTGGCGCAGCTCTCCCAGCAGGTCGAAGCCTTGCTGCCCAGCGTGGATCTCACGGAGCTGTTGTTGGAGATAGACGCTCATACCAGCTTCGCCGACGAATTTACCCATGTCAGCGAATCCAATGCCCGTGCCGGGGACCTGACGGTCAGCCTCTGCGCGGTGTTATTGGCGGAGGCCTGCAACATCGGATTGGAGCCTCTGATCAAGCACCAAGTGCCCGCCTTAACCCGACACCGCTTGAACTGGGTCAAGCAGAATTACCTGCGGACTGAAACTCTAGTGAAGGCCAACGCCAAACTGGTGGACTACCAATCCACTTTATCCCTGGCCGGGCAGTGGGGCGGCGGCGAGGTGGCTTCCGCCGACGGTATGCGGTTTGTCACACCCGTCCGCACCATCAATGCCGGGCCGAACCGGAAATACTTTGGCTCCAGCCGCGGCATTACCTGGTACAACTTTGTCTCGGACCAGTTCTCCGGCTTTCATGGAATTGTCGTCCCTGGAACACTGCGTGATTCCATCTTTGTGCTGGAGGGTCTGCTGGAGCAGCAAACCGGCCTAAACCCGGTGGAGATCATGACCGATACTGCTGGTGCCAGCGACATGGTGTTTGGCTTGTTCTGGCTGCTGGGGTACCAGTTTTCACCGCGCCTGGCTGACGCCGGTGAATCCGTATTCTGGCGCGTGGACAAGGCCGCCAACTATGGCGCATTGGATGAGTTGGCCCGCAGTTGCGTCAATACCCACAAGATCGAACAGCACTGGGATGACATGATGCGCATTGCCGGTTCGCTCAAACTGGGTACCGTGCAGGCCTCCGAGCTGATCCGCTCGCTACTGAAAAGTGATCGGCCTTCCAGCCTGGCACAAGCCATCATTGAAGCGGGCCGGATCAATAAGACCCTTTACCTGCTGAACTACGTGGATGATGAAGACTACCGCCGTCGGATTCTGACCCAGTTGAATCGCGGGGAAAGCCGTCACGCGGTCGCACGGGCCATCTGCCACGGCCAGCGTGGCGAAATCCGGAAACGGTACCGGGAGGGTCAGGAAGATCAGCTTGGAGCGTTGGGTTTGGTGACCAACGCTCTGGTGCTGTGGAACACGATTTACATGCAGACCGCCTTGGATCACCTGAGACGACAGGGCGAGGACGCGAAAGAAGAGGACGCGAAAGAAGAGGACGCGAAAGAAGAGGACGAAGCCAGATTGTCGCCACTCAGCCATAAACACGTGAATATGCTGGGCCACTACTCGTTCACCCTGGCAGAACAGGTGCTGAATGGGCAGCTCAGACCGTTGAAGCAGCCATCGGACCTGGACGAATGGCCTTAGCGTACGTTTTCGTTCCGTTGGACTTCAAACCCCGCTTACGTTCTCGTTCTCGATACTCTTTATATGCACTAGCCGCTAATATTTCTAACAGCATATTATTAATAGCGCTAAGTATTGAACTCATAAAATCATCACTTGGAAAACTGCCAAATGTTAAATGACTTGTTGGTAGATCTAAACTAACAACACTAATTCCTTTCTCATTTATTGAAGCTACAAGAGTTTTCCAATCATCGGGGCTTAACCTTGTTAAACGATCTATCGATTCAACTAACAGAACATCACCGGACTCTGATTCATCCAGTAATCGAATTAGTTCTGGTCTATCTAAAGAATTGCCAGATTTATTTTCTATATAGAAAGAAGCTATTCGTTTGCTGAAGCCAGAAACGAATTTTTTTAATGAGCTTTTTGCTCTATTGGCATCTTGCTCAGAAGTTGATGCTCGTAAATATGCTCTTATGAACATTTTTGCCTAATTAGGTCTATTTAGATGGTGTCATATTATATAGGTTTATTTAGGTGGTGTCATTACGTAATGACCTGTGATATTTCTATAGTGCCTTTAGGGTGTACTCATGAAGAACTGCATGTAATAACACTAATTTGGAGTTTGATAATGAAAAAGGATAAACCATACATTGTTATGTTTTAGTGGTGGCCGTACCAACAGCCCTATCTCTTTCATTTAATGGGTGAAAAAATAAAATTATGTAGCGGTGTTAAAACTCATATTCATTGCTGGTCACTCTAATTAGATATAAAGTAAGTAAACAAAAAATCGGTAAGGTAATTGATAACGTGTCTAAACGAACCATAAGTATGTTGGCTAAAGAAGTGAGCGTAAATGTCGAGACAATTCGCTTTTATGAACGCAAAGGCTTAATTAATCAGCCACCAAAACCTATGCAGGGCTATAGACATTACCCGAATGAAACGGTAAACAGAATACACTTTATTAAGCGTTCTCAAGAATTAGGTTTTACACTGAAAGAGATTGAAGGGTTACTTGCATTAAACGATAGCCCATGTAGTAAAGTCCAAGAATTAGCTAATAAAAAATTAATTGCAGTACAAAAAAAGAAAGCTGATTTGTTACTTTTAGAGCAAGCGCTAGAAGAGCATTTGAGCCAGTGCCAAAATAATGATGACGATAGCCATTGCCCGATAATTGATTCTTTGCAGCCGAAGTAGTACCTAATTAAAGATTTCTGTCAAAATCCTTCCCTCCACATAGAAAGACTTCATGTCCGAGTTTAATGCCCTGTTGACTCCGTACCTATATACGCAACCTATTATTCATAAAACTTAGCGGAATATACGTAACTCATGTAATTGAACGCTTTTGCGTGTAAAAAAGGTCAATCTATGTACAGGAAAAATACCATTTCTGAAACATATTGTTGCTAGCGGAGAATAAAACTTATGACATCATTATTTGAAGATGCGCAATCACGTCTGATCGAGGTTATGAAATATGTAACTTTATCAGATGATGTCGTTAACAGACTAAAATACCCTAAGAAAGCACTGAGCGTAAGCATTCCAGTGCGCATGGATGATGGTGCACTCCGTGTCTTTACGGGATACCGTGTCCAATTTGATGATACCAGAGGACCGACAAAAGGTGGGATACGCTTCCACCCAGATGTTAACTTAGATGAAATTACTTCTCTGAGCTTTTGGATGACAATAAAGTGTGCGGTCGTTGGTTTACCCTTTGGTGGTGCCAAGGGAGGAATCAAAGTAACCCCTAAAGAACTTTCATTGCTAGAGCTTGAAAGACTTTCTCGTGGATATATCAGAGCGATAGCCGACATTATAGGTCCGAAACGAGACATTCCAGCACCTGATGTTTATACCAATGCAACCATAATGGGATGGATGGCAGACGAATATTATCAAATTATGCGAGAACAACTTCCAGCGGTCATTACGGGCAAACCTGTTCATTTAAACGGCTCATTGGGAAGGGATTCAGCGACAGGGCAAGGAGCATTATTTGTGCTTTTGCAATGGCTTAAGGCTTTTGAGTTAGCACCAGAGAACACAACTATTGCAATTCAAGGGTTTGGTAATGCCGGATTTCACTTCGCAAAGTTAGCATATGAGTTGGGATTTAGGATTGTAGCACTGTCTGACTCAAAAGGTGGGATTGTATCTAATGATGATCTAAATCCTCAATTAGTAATGAATCAAAAGCTAGCTGATAACACGCTAAAAGCCATGCTGTATTGTGATGGCTCTGTATGTAGAGAAGCAGAATTTAATGTTGTGTCAAATGAAGAGTTACTTGAATTAAACGTTGATGTATTAGTTTTGGCGGCACTTGAAAACCAAATAACAGAGCAGAATGCAGATAAGATAAGAGCAAAACACATATTAGAAATTGCTAACGGACCGATAAGCCCAGAAGCTGATGAGGTTTTAAAGCGAAAAGGAATAAACGTACTACCTGATGTATTGGTAAACGCTGGGGGCGTAACTGTAAGCTATTTTGAATGGGTACAAAATCGTTCTGGCTTTTATTGGGATAATTCAGAAATAAATTGCCGATTAAAGAAGATTATGGATACAGAAGCCAATAATGTTTTTGACTTGGCGCGGCAAAAAAAATTATCACTTCGCTCCGCAGCGTATTTACATGGGATCAATAGAATATCAGGAGCGATGACCGAGCATGGAACGCGAGAGTATTTTCAAAAATAAAATTTATGCTAAATTCCTCTTGACTCCGTACTTAGGTACATACAATACACTTGCATTATCACTTAATGAGGTATCCATATGAATCAAAAAGAATCAAACCTTCCAATGATAGGAGGCATCATCGCAGCATTAGGCGCAGGCGTATGCTGTGTAGGTCCTTTAGTCCTGCTACTACTGGGGGTTAGTGGCTCATGGATTGGTAATTTAACTGCATTTGAACCCTATAGGCCATTATTTATCACATTCGTAGTGTTGTTGTTTGGTTACTCAGGTTGGAAAATTTATCGTCCAGTAGAAGAGTGTGAGCCGGGAACCGCCTGTGCAGTTCCTAAGAAGCAGCAACAACGAAAAGTCATTTTCTGGCTGAGCGCTATAGCTGCAACAATTTTTGTGACCAGTAATTATTGGATACTTTTGTTTGCTTAATATACAGATCAAGAAATTTATAACATTTTACAATTTGGAGCTAATTATGAAAAAATTATTATTAACCGCACTGCTTTCACTCTCTAGTTTTGGTGCTTTTGCTGAAGTAAAAACAGTTACGCTGGAAGTACCAACGATGAACTGTGCGACATGCCCAATCACAGTTAAAAAATCGTTAGAAAATGTTGATGGCGTTGAAAAAGCGAAAGTTACCTACAAGCCTAAGCTAGCTATTGTTTCTTTTGATGACACTAAAACCAACATCAATGCATTAATCACAGCGACTACCAATGCTGGCTACCCATCTACATTAAAAAAATAGAGGCCAAGTATGTTCAATCCTTTAAATTTATTAACTCGTATAGGCGATAAAGCAGGCTCTTTTGGAGCCGTTGTTTCGGCAATGGGATGCGCCATGTGTTTTCCTGCCATAGCGAATATTGCAGCAGCCATAGGTATGGGGTTTTTAGGTCAATGGGAAGGATTATTTATTAATACCTTATTCCCACTATTTGCATCGTTAGCACTTGCCATGAATATCTTAGGTTGGTTTAGTCACCGCCAATGGCACCGCAGTTTAGTTGGTTCAATTGGCCCCATTTTGGTTTTACTCTCTTTATACCCTTGGTTCCAGTACGGGTGGAGTTCATACGTTACTTATACGGGGCTAGGACTGATGGTTGCTGTATCAATTTGGGACATGGTTTCTCCAGCAAATAAACGCTGTGATGATGAAACTTGTACCGCTTAACTTTTTAAGAGGAATAAAATATGTCAACGAATAGTTGTTGCTCGTCAAATGACACTCAGCCAGAACAATTACATGTAGCCATTATTGGTAGTGGCTCAGGAGCATTTGCCAGTGCTATTAAAGCAGCGGAAGGCGGAGCAAGAGTTACTATCATAGAGGGAGCGGATGTTATCGGTGGCTGCTGTGTAAATGTAGGCTGTGTTCCTTCAAAAATATTGATCCGTGCAGCGCAATTAGCGCACCAGCAACGTATTAACCCATTTGATGGTTTAGAGAATATTCAACCACAACTTAGCCGCTCCTTATTAGCACATCAGCAAAGTGCTCGCGTTGAAGAATTACGCGATGCTAAATATCAAAGTATTTTAGAGAACAACCCCGCGCTATCTTTACTTAAAGGTTATGCGCGTTTTAAAAATGAAAATACCTTGTTAGTTCAAAAGTCTGATGGTAATGAGGAAGAGTTGGTTGCAGATCGCATCTTAATTGCTACAGGCTCTACACCAAGCGTTCCACCTATTGATGGGCTAATTGATACTCCTTATTGGACATCAACCGAAGCTTTATTTTCGGAGGAGTTACCAAGTAGTCTGGTTGTCATCGGCTCTTCTGTTATAGCACTGGAAATTGCACAAGCTTATGCCCGTTTGGGTAGCAGTGTAACAGTATTAGCACGACATACGCTTTTATATGCAGAAGATCCGTTATTAGGTGAAAAGCTGACTGAATGTTTTGAAAAAGAAGGCATTCGTGTACTTAATAATACGCAAGCAAGTCATGTTTCTTATGGTAGCAATGGGTTTTCATTGGAAACTGACGAAGGAACATTAATCGCTGAAAAATTGCTTATTTCTACTGGTCGCCATGCAAATACTGGCAAGCTTGGTTTAGAAAACGTTGGTGTTAAAACAGATAAAAGTGGTGCCATTGTTGTTAATAGTATGATGGAAACATCAACAGCTAACATTTATGCCGCAGGTGATTGCTCCAATATGCCACAGTTTGTCTATGTTGCTGCTGCTGCCGGAAGTAGAGCCGGAATTAATATGACGGGTGGAAATGCGCAACTCGACCTATCTACCATGCCTGCTGTTATATTCACTGACCCACAAGTTGCTACGGTAGGTCTAACTGAAGAACAAGCTTCAGCGGAAGGAATAGATACGATAAGTCGTGTACTTGATATGGAAAACGTACCTAGAGCATTAGCAAATTTTGAAACTGATGGATTTATCAAACTAGTTGCAGAAAAACAAACAGGTGAGATATTAGGCGCACAAATACTCGCGCATGAAGGTGGTGAACTTATACAAAGTGCAGCATTAGCCATTCATAACAACATGACCGTAGAGGATTTAGCAGGTCAACTATTTCCGTATTTGACGATGGTTGAAGGATTGAAGTTATGCGCTCAAACCTTTAGCAAAGACGTTAAAGAGCTATCTTGCTGCGCAGGGTAATCATTTAACGGTAATGTACTTATAGAAATGTTAATGGAATGCCGATTGATTGAATACAATCAAGATATATTGAGGCATTCCATTAAGATCACAAATTGGAAACATGCTAAACCATGATTAAATCTAAGGTTGAAAACATTCCTGTTGGTGAAGTCAGTTTTTTAACGGAGATCCCTGATATCAATAAGTTCATTAATAGTGATGATGATGCGTTGGATTTTCCTTTGAGTATTTCTCAACTGGCACAAGCTGCACAAACGTCTGTCCATACTATAAGGAATTATACACTTGAGAATATAATACACTGCGAAGAAAAAACTAAGTCAGGTTATGCCCTTTACGGTTTATGTGCATTAAAGAGGTTAAAGTTCATTCGAGCAGCAAGGGCGGCAGGTCTTCTTGTAGTTGATATCAAGCCATTACTAATGGCAATAGATGAAGGAGAAAGAAAAGTTCCTGAAGACATCCAAAAGCTGCTACTTACTAAAATCAAGCATAGAAAAGTATTTTTAGATCTAGTAACAAACCAAATTGAAGAGCTTTGCAATTAGAACAATTATAGAACAGCTTATGGCTCGACTAAAAACTTGTTAGCTTATCTGTTTTCTATCAATGTTAGCTTGTATATATCAAGCATATAGAATATCAACACCTCCTATTTTTAATGGCACTTTGATGCGCAGTACCTTTTGAATTAGAAATACAAACAGATGGCATTATTTAACTTATTGATTCTACGTCACTAAGTAAACCAGCTAAGTCGATTTCTTTGCGGTCTTTATTAAAGGCATATTCCCCATTTAGATTAATGTGTTGCCAAGCAACAGGCGAAAGCCGAGAAATAACATCAACCACATCTTGCCTACCGTTCCTCTCTTGGATTTGTAAAAATGCCGATAGTAACGCGGAATTATAATAAATAATGCAATTTGAAATGAGTCGAGCACAATCGTTCCATTGTGATACTTGGTAATCATTCCCCCCTCGAAATTTATTGCCATTAACTGAAGTAATAGCACGTTTTAACTGATGGTATGCTTCACCTCTGTTCAAGGCTTGCTGGACGTAATGACGCAACGTTGAATTATCAACATACTCCAAAACATAAATAGATTTAATTAAACGGTCGTACTCATGCAATGCTGACAATGTTCGGCTCTTGCCGTTACTGAGCTTTCTAATGATTGTGCTTTGAGTGGTGGTTTTACGACTCAATGAACAAACAATATGCTGAATATTGTCCCACTCTTGTGCAATTAATTTATGGTTAATGTCTTTCCTTAATTGAATACGGCCACCGTCCTCTTCAGTCACTTCAAATAACTCAAAAAACACTTTTTTCATTTTTGCGTATCGAGGGGCGAATGTGTAACCAAAGAAATCCAAAATAGCAAAGTTAACATTATTGGTACCATGCGTATCGGTCGATAAAGTATTAGGCTGTATCTCTGAGGAGTTGTTATAGAGTAAGTCAAAAGCAAAGTGACCTTCATATTCGTTAGCGCCAATGACTTGCGTACTCACCGGAACATGATTAGAAACCAATGTTAATGCTGAAACACCTTTACCTTTAGAGAAGTACTTAGACGAATACCGAGCCTTAAACGTATTTATGCGGCACTCGAACTTTTGACCATCAATACTTGAAAACAACTGATTATCGTCCACATGGTAATAGGCAAATATTGGCAACGTGGCGATAGCATTAGAAACCTGATCATTAGATGTTTTCAGTGTTTCATATCTGACATAACTATCATCTACACTGCGTAATTTACCCATAGAACGGTCGGATATATTCGCCATTTTATATAGCCCGTAATTAGTACCGTTTGCCAATATACAGGCGATCAGATCTTCTTTATTTACGGGTGACTTTTCTTTTGTTGCAGAAATATGAGTGAATGAATTTAAGTAACCTGTCTTTTGATCAACAAAAAGCATCAGTTCAACAATACCCATGTGTTGAATTTGATTGTAGAGAGGATTTTCTATTGTTTGTTGCCAACGACTGTTAGGAATTGACCACTTGAGTTCAGTCTTACCAGGAATAAACTCTACATACTTATTATCACCGCTAAAGATATGTTCGCTTGCTTCCTTCAGCTTAACTTCTAGTAGTTGGCTCTTATCGGCCAATGTTTGATTAATGGGTGTAACTAGCTTATCAAGGCCAGTGTTTTCAATGATTATCTCTTTTTGCTGCCATTCTTTAGGCTGTATAAGATCTGATATTAAACTTCGATTATTAACGCTTTCTTTCACTGTTAAGCTATTGCTGTGAAATAATTGTTCTGCTTTACGGTAAAGGAAATACTCGAATCGATTAGCAATTAATTTGGTATTTTCTCCTTCCAAATACTCGCGGTCATGTTTTGGTACCACATCGAGGTTAATCGTTTGAATAGCTTTAGATTCGCCTAGTTCAGAGTGCGCCATAACGTACTGCTCATGGAGTTCATCTTTTAAATGAATGAATTCAATATCGATAGACATAAATAATGAGCGAATAAGTTTTTTAATTTTACTGGATTGTTTATCAATAAATTGCCATTCGTACTGACGTCCATCAAAGTCGTTATTATCTAGGTGATCACTTAATAGCTTAATGCTATCGGCTGGAATCAATTCAAAGGCTTTTTTACGGACATCACCAAAGGTTAAATCATCGTCCATATCGGTATCGATGAAGTACTTCAATAAACTACCAGCGGATTTTAATTTGGTTCTAACAATGTTTACATCTTCAACAATGCGTTGTTTGGCGTAGCTTTTAGCTGACTCGGTTAACTTTCTGAGCAAGTAAATAAATGCAGCAACAAGGTTATCGTTAGTTTCTCGGTACCTGAAGAACAAATAACAAACGAGATATAAAATGGTTTGGCTATCTGCGTGTCTTCTGAGTTTATAAACGGACTTATGCTTAACCAGTGAGGCATAGTATTCAAGGTTCTTCGGTGATAATTCAAGTTCAGCAATTAGCGATTTAATTTCTGGATAAAGCGAGCGTATGATTTTATGCGTCTTCAGCTCTTGGGTGATTTGGCTCGTTGAAAAGTCCTTAGCCATTTTCTTTAACTTGGCTAAGTCAGTAAAGGTATTATTTGATTCAAGGAGTTTAAGTAGTGTTACTCTGGTACCTGAAGATAAACTTTCATTTAACACTGTTTCAATACGGTTACGCTCATTTGATAATACCGCAGAAATAGTATCTTGCAGCGTTGTATACCCTGCCAGTGCTATTCTGTTCTGACCAAAGTAAGCAATACATTCATCGAAAACATACCTTGGCTCAAGGTTTATTTTTACAACGTCATTAAGCCTTTTTAAAAGCGGCTCTTTATCTAACTTACTTTGATATGTTGTAAATCCTGTATATTTTAATAACTTATTAATCAGCTTGGTTTTTGTTGTTGGTGATAAATCATCAAGAGACATATCTTTATCGCTGAAATACTTGGCTCTTACATAATCTAAGTCACTTCTGACTTGAGAAAAGGAAAAATTAAATACTATTGGCCGTGACCTAAAGTAACCAAGTAGTAAGATAAAATACACTCTGGTTTCAATGCGTCTTAATTCGTTGACAAGCCTTTGAGTTTCACTATCCAATGAAAAATAATCGTCACGATCTTTACGGTTGAAATTGGGTAAGGCATAGAGTTCGTTGATTTCTGATTCACTAAGAATTTGTATACGCTTGGTGTTTGATGAAGAAATAGTGGCAAGCCTTTCTTGTTATTTTTAATAACCATACCTTAATCAATGAGATTAAAGTTTACCAGCTCACTACTAAACACTACCAAAATACTGATTTAAGCTCCTAAAGTGGTAAACTTTTCTTGAGAGAGTTTACCACTTGGTAATGTTGCTTATGAATACTAATGCCGATTTCGATGGGATGGGTTAAATAATACAAACTGTGTTATTCAAGGGGTGAAGTCCAATGGTACGAAAAGTTACTCTAAGCGTGAAAATTCAAGCTAAGGTTAATTTCGAGGGGATGGGCGCAAAACCCCAATAGAGTCCATTGTAAGTCTCCGTGTTGCATTCATTATCAGGATAGCTATGTCTTACAGTATAGCGGTATGGGCAAATTGCTGTCAGAGCTTTAAGGAAGCTGCGATCAAGAAGTCACAATGCACTAAACTTTTTTCATTCGAGAAAAAAATCACGATATGTCATTCATTTTAGTGCTTTTCGTAACTAAGTGAGCCAATTTGACCTTATTAAGTGGGTTTTGAACGGACTAACCCCTTGCCGCTCGTATCATCTGATCGATCCTAAACACATTGGCTAAGGCAAACAGCATCGCCAGTTTGTTGTCATTCTTTTTAAGACCTCGATAGACCACTTTCCTAAAACCAAACTGACGCTTTATGATCCGAAATGGGTGTTCTACTTTTGCTCGAATGCTGGCTTTAATGTATTCCGTTTGGATCGGTAGCTTGTTTATTCTCGGATGCTTTTTGAGAAGGCGTACCTTACTTGGCATCTCAGCAATCAACCAATCGGCTTTGATGTCTTTAAGTTCTTCTCGTTTTTGCGCGCCCCGATAACCTGAATCCGCTGATATAAAAGTCTCGTCACCATGAAGCAGATTTTCTGTCTCTGTGATGTCATGTACGTTAGCCGCTGTCGTACTTAAGCTGTGCGTTAGGCCAGTTCTAGCGTCTACGCCAATATGAGCTTTTAATCCAAAGAACCACTGCTTACCTTTTTGTGTCTGGTGCATCTCGGGATCGCATGCTTTTGCTTTATTCTTCGTTGAACTGGCAGCCTCAATGATCGTGGCATCGACAATCGTGCCTTCTTTTAAGTAAATTCCTGCGCTGGACAACCACTTATTGACCTCTTTAAATAGCTGACGGGAGAGCTTATGTTTTTCCAGCAAGTGCCTAAAATTCATAATAGTCGTGTGGTCAGGAATAGCACTGTCCAGCGACAGCCCGGAAAACAAGCGCATTGACGTGATTTCATAAAGCGCATCCTCCATGGCAGGGTCACTCATGTTGTACCAATGTTGCATGCAGTGAATACGAAACATGATGGACAACGGATACGGTCTTCTTCCTTTTCCGGCTTTTGGGTAGAAAGGTTCAATTACCGCTTCAAGCTGATCCCAAGGCATCAACTCATTCATCCGAGAAAGAAAAATTTCTTTGCGTGTTTTACGACGCTTATTGTTGAATTCACTGTCGGCAAAAGTGAGTTGATGTGACATGGTCAAGCTCGAAGGTTAAAAATGAATTGTCTCATGAGAAGGACTTATTCGCATCTTCCTTAGGTTGATCAAGGTTTCCATGTATTCCCCATCTCTTTAATTGGTTGATGGAGTTATTTTCTCATTTCTGTTGGATACGTTAGGATGTAAAGGGATTCTCGATATAAAACCACCCACATAGGTTAAAGGTAAGAGTAATGGTAGTAACCCTAGAAAAAATAAATTACGGTTGATCTTTATCATTTGTGAAATCTCAAAATTTATAAATTAAATCTGTACCAAAACGTAACAAACCATATTCCATTACACTGCTTTTAATCTGAAATTTAGTATCAATAATAGCTCACCTTTTTTTGACTATAACGACAATCACAAGACTCAAAAACATGAGCATCACTACAACGGGTATACCGTAACCGATTCTATCAATGACAGCGTTCATTATTGTGCCAGTCATACATAAAGAGCCTGCTGCAATAAGGCCCTCCGATAAATTTTCCACACACATTAAGTTTCTTGATTTGAGCACCACTCCTATCACTATTGTTAACCCCCACATTATTATCGAAATTACATCGTTATCAACCTCGGCTAAAGTGAAAATCAGCAAAGAAAACATGAAAAATGATGCCCCCACTATTTGGGCGGACGAGGTTAAGCCGTTTCTAAATGGTAGTATCGAGCAAAAAAATACGCTTGTTGAAACAATTAAGTAACTAGCGCTCGTGTTTACGATGTTTGCAGCATCAAGCCACGATGCAATAGATATCACCAGCGAAGCAACAAAAGCTATCTTAATTAGTGTGTGCTTATTGCGGCCCTTAGATGCCCATAACGCCCCCAAAGCACCGGTAGAGAATAATGGCAGTACAACACTGGTGTCACTCACAAGGGTCGGTAATAAGATCATAGAGCCACTCAATGCGAGTAATCCGCATGCTGATGCGCAAACGAGATGCAAGCTGATGAATTTTTCATTTAGTAGTTTGTTTGCAAAGATAGTCGCGGTCAAAAAGGCAAGGGCTATAATAAAGCCCGTAATTCGATCTCCATTACTCAAGTGCCATAGTATTCCTAGTGCTGATAGTGGCATTATTAGCAATGCAACATCAAAGAGTCTTTCCATCCAAGGTCTTGAGGTGCCTTTAAGCGCAAGAATCTCATCACGTTGGCTTTCATCTATGATCCGTAATCGAACGCTCTTTCGAAGTAAAGACTCAAGTGTCATAAAATTAACTACTCCCAACGGTTTATTAATCACAACAGCGAAGACAGATCTTTTAGATTGTGTCGATAAGATCACTTGAAAAAACAACGCTCATTGCTGTGAGTCGAACCCAATAACCAGAACTACATGCAAACTGCACAGGCTTGTCCTGGTTCAGCCAAGCCGAACATAACCTTTTTTGTACGAACCATCCTATCAAACTCAGTACAGCCATGCTGAGACTCAATATGCAGAACTAAGCCAAGTAACGTAAAATCATGTTACCAACCTTATTGCTCATCATCGGCATAAAACGCTTGATACTGTTCAATACGAACTGTCTTAACACCAATTGATCTGGCTTCTGATAACAGTTTCTCTGTTTCTCCAAAAATTGAAAAGCTACCATCTTATTGCTCATAATTTTAATGATAGTGGATGATCACCAATTAGTATCTTCGATATTAGTGAGAGCTTCATTAACATCAGCACGATTTAATTTTCGCCGCTCTTCGTCTGAAGCTGGTAAATATTGCGAGTCGGTAGTAGGGCGAGGTTTTCGAGGTTTTGGCTCATTACTAGCTGCTTCTTCACTGTTATCAAAGAGCTGTTGTTGAGAAGGGGAAACAGATTGAGCCTTCAGTTCCACATTGGTCCCGTTTAAATCGATCATTTGTTTTTTGATAAGACGGTTATGTTTGCTCTTATCTCCCGTTATGCGGTCGGCGCGATCTCGGCTAAAAATACTCGATATTATTTCACAATTAGCTGTGTGAAAAATCATATGGAATCCAAGAGTACACACTTGATTTACTCCATTATCGTTCCATTTACCCGTAGTTGTACCTTTTGAAAATAAGCTTTTTGCACCCTGCAAAAGGATTTCCGAAAAAGTGTTTTCTGGTCCGTTTGGAGCGAGGTAACGATGTAACTGAGTTGTAGTAAAGGTTTTGAATCCAGCGTTAGACTCTTTGTTTGTCCTCCCTATGTGTACATTCAGGAACTGATATAATAGGAATATGATGCCGTTATTTGTATAGCCAAGCAGCTCTGAATGCGCGATTACAAGCAAGCTGTTCTTGTCTTGAAATGCATTTAGCATCCCGTTATAAGTGTCTGAGTCTACGCTGATTTTGAACCAGCGGGGCTCTGCGTTAGAACCTGGTTCGATGGTATCAAGTTGTGCCTCAAGTTCTGTAATAAACCTTTTGTTATAGAAGTTTGTATTTTCACTTAAACCAAGCAGGTGTCGAGCTTGGATACTGTTTGCATGGTCACCGATAATGATGTGATTGTTTGTGTGGTTGAGTCGCATCAATGATCTAACGTATTGCTTTCTAATTGATCCAGCGGAATATTCCCTGGGTTTTATGTCTGGGTTATCTTTTTGGAACGCTTTGGCAATTCTGCATACGTCTACAATATCGATGAAGAATGTATTGGAAGGCTGAATTTCTAGTGAGATCTGTTGCTTGAGGGTTTCAAAGATCATATTTGTAATGATTGTCAGCGCAAGAATGTCCTCATCAATCGTAGCAACACCTATGTCATTAGTTGAAGAAGCGCGTATATTTACGGGAGTGTTATTTACGGAGATTGATATCCCGTCTTCGCGATTGAATTTATGACGAGAAGATTGACGCCATGCTTGTCCTAATACGAGCCACGGTTTTGCCAATACGCTTACTGAATCGTTCAGAATCTTTGTAATCACTTCGCGGGAGGGGGACATGTGTGAGTTGACAAGCTCCCTCTGAACTTCATGAACCGCTGTTGGAAGCGTTAAAATGTCAGATATTGGCGCTGGTGCTTCTTTAGTGTCTTCAATAAGACCTGAAACCTCAAATGGAGGTGGAATAACATAAATTTTTTTCCGATAGCTGCGTTGGTGATGTTTATAAATGCATTCCTCCTCTACTGCTATCCTTGCTTCAACTAGCCCTTTAAAGCGCTGCACTAATGTGCCACGACTGCTTGGTAGGTCGCGTTTGCTGAGATAGCTTTCAATCAATGTCTGATCGAGCAAGATGTATTTTTCGTCTTCAATAAGAGCTAATTCGGAATCTGTCGATTCGCAACATGTGTACAAAAAGTCATATAAGCCAGTTGAGATAGTTTTTTGATCTCGAAGTGCTCTGAATGTTTTCAGATATGCTGAAGGCCTACCGCGGAGTACTAATGCCTTATGACTATTTCTGATGTGTTCTTCTGAGATTATGGATGCCATATTAAGTACTTCAGTATTTATTTCTATCGACACGTTAATAATTATCGATGCTTAGTTCATTGTCAAAGCAAGTAAGTTGTAGATAGTATATCGTGTCTTTTCAATTATGTTCACAATATTAGTTCTTTTAATATCTATAATATATGAGTGGATAACTGGCCTGATTATTAAAACGTATACACTCTATCTATATGAAATATAATGAGAAAATAACATTCCCTCTTTTTTTTCAAGAAAAATGTTTTGAGGTGTCATTATCAAAGATGTAGGTGACATTACGTGTATAAGAAGGTGTCATTACGCTTATAAGAAGGTGTCATTACTACTCCAGGGCGGTTATTGTCTGTTGATGTCTAAGAAATAAACTTGAAATTAACTAAAAAAGGGCGTTTACAGTGGTGTAGTAATGACACCTACTCTTTCCACAGAATATAGCGTATGTAGGTGTCATTACTATGTCCATGGTGACTGAAAAAACACAAACGTATGAATAAAAACCTATTAAAAACAACAGGAAAGACATTTATAATGAGTAATGACACCTTTACTAACCTCGAACATTGCCTCATTTAATAGTAGGTGTCATTACCAAATAGATATTTTATGATCCTAATCTATGTCCTTCAGTCATAAATAGTAGATGCCTTTACTTCAGATTACTCAGTATTAGAGTGGATCTGGGCCTATTTCACCTAATTACGTGACAACAGGCTGTTTCTTCGGTAACGAGAACCCCGAGAACCTGACACCTTCTTTTTAATCGGTAGGTGTCATTACCACAATCAGCTGTTTCATGACTAAACTCATGCCTTCGACCACCATATAGAGTGGTTTCAAGCGGTTGCTTCGGTAATGAGAGCCTCTAAAACCTGACACCTTCTTTTTAATCGGTAGGTGTCATTACCACGATCAGCTGTTTCATGACTAAACTCATGCCTTTGACCACCATATAGAGTGGTTTCAAGCGGTTGCTTCGGTAATGAGAGCCTCTAAAACCTGACACCTTCTTTTTAAGCGGTAGGTGTCATTACCACCATCAGCCGTTTCATGCCTAACCTCATGCCTTCGAGCCTTCGACCACCATATTAGCGGTTTCAAGCGGTTGCTTCGGTAATGAGAGCCTCTAAAACCTGACACCTTCTTTTTAAGCAGTAGGTGTCATTACCACGATCAGCCGCTTTATGCCTAAACTCATGCCTTTGGCCACCATATTAGCGGTTTCAAGCGGTTGCTTCGGTAATGAGAGCCTCTAAAACCTGACACCTTCTTTTTAAGCAGTAGGTGTCATTACCACGATCAGCCGCTTTATGCCTAAACTCATGCCTTTGGCCACCATATAAAGTGGTTTCAAACGGTTGCTTCGGTAATGAGAGCCCGGAGAACCTGACACCTTCTTTTTAAGGGGTAGGTGTCATTACCGCGAAACGGATATTACAATGACAACTACGGTGTCATGTCGAGCCACGTATCTATCACTAACTTTAATGATTTCAACTTAACTGCCATATTTGTCTGTGAGATAAGATTTCCGCAGTTAATAACAGCTCATCTCGAATACCGAGCTAGTACCAACTATTTCATTAATAGTTCAGTGGATTTTGTTTCATGGATAGCTGACACCATCAATGAAGACAAAAAATTGAGAAAGGAGAGGGTGGCACTGATAATTGACCCTAAGACGAGTAAAGCCCTCACGGATGTTTTTTATTGGGGTATAAGCAACGGACTGTCACTGACTGCCGCTTACTGCGCTGATTTTTATCAAACTTTTATGTCGTCGTACAATAAATAACAGCACAAGATAAAACTTTAAATCACACATGATGTAATTACAAATCATGTGTGATTTATTTTTGAATTTTTTATATGCTTAATGTATCGACAAAAGAGTAGTTTAAATGGCAGTTAAGAATGGCGATAACGGTTCTATTGAACCGGGTCGTAATTATGTAAAAAGCTTGCGATCTCAAGCTGGTGGAGTGAAGCCTTTCTTTAGGAAGCTGTATGGACGGGAACCGACTGTCAACGAGCATATTACCCTTAACAACTATATCAATCGTGGACATTACAACGCCGACTTTGTCGTTTTGCTGATAAAAGAATTCAACCTAGAAGACGTTACCCTTGGTGAATTTTATTGCCACATTCACCCACCCAAAAGTTAAAGGCTAATTTCTAATCAGTTAAGAGACGCAGTCACATCTACTTCTAATTATATAAAACAATTTAACTCTACAATTAGGCACTTATGAAAATATGAAAAAAATATTAATGATTTCAATTATGACTTTAATGTACACCTCGCCTTCGTTTGCAGAGTCCTCAGAGTCCTGCACCAAAAAAATCAATATCATGATGTCAGCATTCGAATTGGCCGCTGAATATAGAAAAGCAAAGGGGGAGGCGTTAATAGAACAAATCACATCATATCGTAAGTCACATACAGAATGCGAAACACTCGCTCTCATGAAAAATATTGTAGGCGGTTAATTTCACCTAAGGGCAAAGTCAAAAACCATAGAACTGATGATCTCTACACACCTTGTGCACTTCACTGAATAATTTTGATGAGTCAATATGTTGAGATGATCATAAAAGGAATCTAGTTGTGAAATATTATGTTTTTAACGGACAAAGACTCCAACTTAAGCAATTGTATTCTTTGCCTTTCATGAGCAAAGTTAGAGTTGCAAAACTAATTGAAAAATACGCCATCGATGTCGAAAGTGACGTGACAGATATTTTAACAAAAGAAAATGCACTCTTAGTGTTAAAGAGTAAAAGAAATTTTGGATATTATTTGCATGGAGAGTTGCTAACATTAAAAGAAATTGCTGAGCGGGTAAGTATTTCGAAATCGAGCGTTAATTCTAGAATCAAACTTCGAGGCATAGAAATCGAAACAGACGTTAGTGAATTATTTTTGGATGTCACTATCAAGTAAGTCATAAGTATTTGATTTATAATACTGATTCCGATAATGGTAATAACCTTTATCGCTTTTATATGGGTAATTAGTAAGAGAATTTCCTGGTAAATTAATGTGATTCTACTGGTAATTTCATTGATATTTTTTACCACTACTATGAAAATCGACGAATAATATTCAATTAGTGGTAAACAAATTTAAGCGGTGGTAAAAAAACTAAAGGCGATTGGTAAGGATAATTTATTCTTTGCCTTTGTAAAAAATTCGTAATGTTTTTTACGTGAATTGTATGACCCTATCAACTTCGATCAATCTAAAGATATTTCAATCGTTCAAACATTGAATATCACACCTTAAAGCATGCGCATTTCTTGCTTATTCATCGTTTGCTAAGACCCACTGAAAGAAGTTAAATCCCCCCTACCAGTAACTAAAAAGAGTAAAAATTTCATGAATAACCGTAAGCGTCGGTTAAACCCCACATAGTAATCCCTTTTAAAAACCATAAAGTCTTTTGTTTTCTTTCAAGGGAATAAAAGGCTTATGTTTACCGCATCAAATCAACTTAATGTGACCCTCATTTGCGGGCCAACCGATATGCGTAAAGCCATTGATGGACTATGTAATATTGTCGCGTACGATCTGGAAAAAGAACCCTGTAGCGATCATATTTTTGTTTTTTGTGGCCGAGCACGCGATAAAGTCAAAATATTACAATGGTCTTCTAATGGCTTTTGGCTGCATTATAAGCGTCTCGAAAAAGGACATTTTCAGTGGCCTGGTATTGATGACGAACAATTGTCGATTCAAATATTACCACGTCAGCTGAATTGGTTATTGGATGGTCTTGCGCTCAATTTACAAGAGGCTCACCCACATTTAACGTATCGATATCATGACGATTAGGGTGTTCGTTTGGTATAATCCAAGCCATGAAAATACTTCCTGATGACTTACCCAATGACGTTGGATCGCTTAAGGCTCTTTTACTTGAGCAGTCTCTGCTGCTGGGTGAAAAAGAGTCGTCATTGATAGAGCAAGAAAAAGCATTAACAGAAAAAGATAGCAAAATCGCTGAATGGGAATCTAAGTATCAGCTGATTCTTGAGCAATGGCGCTTAGCTCAACAAAAGCAATTTGGCAAAAGCTCTGAAGTATCTCCTGGGCAGGGTGAACTGTTTGACGAGTCAGACAGTAATACTCAAGACGGCAACAATGATGTTGAAGAGGATAGCCAAACCGTTTCTTATACGCGCACTAAACCTAAGCGTACGCCTTTGCCGAAAGACTTACCTCGTGAGACTGTTCTGGTTGATCTTGCTGAATCAGATAAAACCTGTTCATGTTGTCAAACACCGCTGCATCGTATTGGCGAAGATACTTCTGAGAAATTAGAATTTCTTCCCGCTCAGTTAAAAGTCATTGAAACCGTTCGTCCTAAATACGCATGTCGTCAGTGTGAAAAGACCGAGATACGAACAACGATTAAGCAAGCCTCAATGCCGGCCAGTATTATCCCTAAAGGCATCGCAACACCCAGTTTATTAAGTCAGGTGATCACAGGTAAGTTCCAATACAGCCTGCCTTTATACCAGCAAGAAGCCATGTTCAAGCAATACGGTATTGAGCTGAGCCGACAAACGATGTCGGATTGGATGTTAAAATGCTCTGCCGCGTTACAGCCTCTTTATGATCGACTTCATACAATCTTGCTTGAACAACCCGTGATCCAAACGGATGAAACGACGCTTAATGTCATTAAAGAAGACCGCTCTAACTGTTACATGTGGCTCTATTGCACCGGTAAAGACGGACCTGACAAACACAGCCCGATCACCAATATTGTATTATACGACTTCCAACCTACACGAAGCGCTCAATGTGCCCTCGATTTTTTACAAGGGTTCGATGGGTATCTCAATGTGGATGGCTATCCCGCGTACGAGTCGACCAAGGCAACGCTTGCTGGTTGCTGGGCACACGCACGCCGAAAATTTATTGAGGCGGAAAAAAGCATGCCTAAAGGGAAATCGGGCAAAGCAACCGTAGCGATCAATCACATTAAAAAACTGTATGCCATCGAAATCTTAGCCAAGCAACAAGGGACAATTGAAGAAGCCTTGAAGATACGTCAAGAAAAAGCGTCTGTGATATTAGCGACGTACAAAGCGTGGCTCGAAAAGTCGGCTCAACAAGTACCGCCAAAATCGCTTTTAGGTAAAGCAATCCAGTATAACCTCAATCAATGGGACAAGCTCACGACTTACCTCACGGATGGACGGATCAATATCGACAACAATCGAGCCGAACGAGCGATCAAACCTTTTGTAATTGGACGTAAAAACTGGCTGTTTGCTAATACAGGCAACGGAGCCAAATCGAGTGCGACACTTTATAGTGTCATCGAAACGGCTAAAGCAAACGGGCTGATCCCTTATGATTATCTCGTGACACTGTTCGAAGCGCTACCAAAAAGGGAAAGTACAGACTGTATAGATGACTTGTTACCATGGAACGTCAAACGTATCTAGAGGGTGATGACCGGACGTTCACGTATTCTTACATTGGTCATTTTTTAGCCCATAGCCGGAACAGCCCCAAAACTCACCATACTTGCCATTTCGTAGTCTCATAGGCCTCCCACATTGTTCACAAATCTTCATCGAATGACGACAATCTTGATTATTGCAATCACTTGAATTTCGATTATCAACTGATGGTGCACCGCACTCAGTACATACACGTGCCTTACCTACACGACACCCCTTTCCTGTGCTGCAGGCATAGAAACCTCCAAACTTACCATTTATTAGTTTCAAATAACCTGCTTCGCAATTAGGGCATTTAAATATTTTCCTATAGCGCTCATGGAAAGCTTTTGAATGAATACTTACTTCATATTTTGGGGCTAATAATTCACTGATAAATGCTGACGGTGATGTTGGATCACCGATGATATAAGACTTCTTCTTGGCTCGCGTGAGGCCAACATAAAGTAATCTTCTTTCTTCAGAATGAGGATATGAATCTAACGTCGGTAAGAGTGCCTCTATCACTGTCTGGTCAACATTCTCGTTAGGAAAACCTAGTTTCCCTTGTGAAAAACCGATTAAAATACAGTAATCTGCCTCCAGTCCTTTAGACTTGTGAAAACTCCAAAGTGAAACGTTCTCAACTAATTTATTTTTAACTAAAGCAGCTTTTGATTCGTTTAACAGGTAGTTATAACGTCCGATGACTGCGATAGTAGCAGTGCTATCAACACTTTTAATCTTTGAAACAACTTCTACTACTCTTTGATATAAACCGTCTTTGACACCGACCTTATCATCCAGCAAGTAAACTTGTGAACTATCGACCTTAGTATGCGTGACAATATACTTTTTATACTGTTCAGGGTTTTCCATTATGAATAATCCTGCCATGTCAGCAATACTGTTATTGTACCTAAACGTCTTTTGCAGTTTTGTTTCCGTATAAGGGCTAACTAATTCATCGAATCGAGTAGTAAGTTCAAGCTTGCCACCGGAGAATCGGTAAATAGATTGCCAGTCATCACCGACCACAGTTAAAGATGGTGTTGGTCCTCGTTTAATGATGGCTTTGACCAAATCCATACGTGCAGTTGAAATATCTTGAAATTCATCGACAAGTACATAAGTCCATTTTGGTGTGAACAATCCTTTGTCTATTGTTTCAATACTTCGAATAATCATGTCGTCAAAATCAATCGCGTTTTGCTCTTCAAGCTCTTGAACATACGCTTCATGTAGATCGTTCAGTAACACAGTGTACTTCTGAGGTTGTGATATATTGGCGCGTTTAAAGCGGGTCAGCATGCTGTCGAAATCAAGCCGTTCAACCCTGATTGATGATAACGCTTTTAGCAGTAAGTCTGTCCAGTTGCCTATCTTACCGCTACTTTGAAGTTTCTCGAGCAACTGCTTACTATCGATAGGGCTAAATTCTACTCCTAAGTTTTTAAGTTTCTTTTCTAAACCTGATGTGAGCGTTTCCTCAATCCACTCATAATGGAATGTCTCAACAAGCATGGTGCTACATTCAATATGTAAGGCTCTCTTACTCTTCATTTCCTCATTATATTGATGGGCATCAATATCTGGCCGAGTGTTGCCTTTTCTATCAATACCAAAGTGCTCAATATAAATATCGGTACCGTCAAGATGAAAATCAGGCGTATAGTCAAAACCAACTTCAATCCTACGCTTGCTTACATACTTGGCTTCATAAGTGTAAGGAATACCGCTCAAATACATGAAGTTTGCAATTAACAATTCCTGGTAACCTTTAACCAATTCGTCATTAAGCGTTCGAAGTTCATTGTCACGGACATACGCTTCGTACTCTGCTTGTGTCTTTATGGTAAAGGGGTCAACAGGCTCTGGGGTTAAACTGATAAAGTCGACGAGACGGCTTATATCACCAGATAGATAATTCAGCAGCCACTCTGTTACCCATTGCTTCAATTTCAGGGGGTCTTCGACAAAAACACTCATGTAAGTTGAGATACTAGCATCGCTCAACACTTGTCGACCAAGAGAGTGAAACGTAGAAATATATGGTGTTTTATCTAAGGTGATACCTACTTTTTTTGAACTTTTATCTAGTCGCGCTTTTAGTTCATTTGCAGCTGCTTTATTATATGCCAAAATCAAAATTTCATCAGATTCTGCTACCCCTCTATCAATTAAGTCTAGCGCTTTAGCAACCATCACAGATGTCTTACCTGTCCCTGCGGCTGCAAGTACCATATTAAAGTCATCTGAACGAAGTACCCCAAGACGTTGCTCTAGCGTTAGCTTGTTTGATTCAACGTTATCTAAAAATGTTTCGCGCATTTGTAGATGGATTTTTTCGTGGTGTTGCTGAAGCGCCTTATACGACACCGGGTTAAATTGAGTGATTTCTTTAATCTGCTTGATTAATGCATCACTTAGAAACTGTTTCCAAGTAACTGGATCGCTTTCAAACCCTTTACTTAATGTCGAGCAAATCTGTTGAAGTTCACTAAGGCATGATTGCCTAGGATATTGAGAGATAACAGCGCTCTCCCATATGGCAACCAATATTGAAAAATTTTCAGAGAGTGAGATAGCTATTTGTTTATTTAGGGCGTTAACAAAATTCTGTGCATTCTGTTTTTTTAAGAAACTGATTGATTGTGAAGCGTTGTTTAACGTCAATGTTAATTGACTACCGTACCACCTTTCATTCAACTGTGGAAACTCACAACACTGAGTTAAATCAAATGCTGCCTGTGTGCTTCTCATGTGGATGACTAATGTTGCACGTTCAAAGCTAATACCCTTGTATCCTAATAATCTCCCTAACGTATTTGCAGGTAAAAAATCCATTTCTTTTGGCATAGCTAGACCTAAATTAGTTTAAAGTGTTTATTGACAAAGTATTCGTAGATTCATTTTTTAGTTAACATACAGACATCTTGAGTTAACAATTTCTTTGGATTGCCCTGAATTTTCTCGATACATTTAGCACGTTTACATTCCCATTTAGACACAGGATATTGTTTATTCTAGGCCGTGATTAACTTTTTTTTTTTGTTTACTCATTTTTTATTTACAATAAGACTGTTCCATATACATATAAGTGCGTGCAATCGTTCCTCTAGAGCCTTCAGATGGTGAGTATTTCTATCATTGATGCGCATGTCGTAACTACCGAAATCTGAATTAACTAAAAGCCTTGACAGGTACCGAACCAATTACAGGAAAAATATTATGTATATTGGCCTGCATATATCCATACTCAGTACTCACCTTTTAAGCATTTTTTTCTTCCTTTAAACCACTTTCCTTTACGATTGACATATTCGATATTAGCATTACGCCACTCACTAAAAGCACAGCCAAAGTTTTCAGCCGCAACTACCTATTCCTATTCGATTTTTCAAACTATTTTAAAGCATTTTGTCCCTATAAGTTCGGGAAACTTTTCAATATTTTTTAGCATCAAAATTAGCAGCACAATAAATAGTAACGCGATCATCATGATAAATATTTCTTTCGAGCATTTGCCTTATTGTAGGCATCGTTAGGGAACGTGCGATTAAGTCAGCTAGTTAGTACGAAATCACTACTGGCTTGATTTGCTTTTCAATTTGCTCTAAACCTCAGTTTTTAGTGTGTCTTATCCTCTAGTTGAAGCCTTTAAAGCTCCAACTACCGTCATCCAGACGGATTAACTCCGTGCAGATCTTATCATCTGATCCACTCGCAGTATGTTTCCCAGTGCAAACAACACCGCGAGCTTGTTGTCATTTTTTGATAATCCTTTATAGACTACTTTTCGGAAGCCAAACTGGCATTTGAGTATTCGAAACGGGTGCTCTACTTTTGCTCTGATGCTCGCTTTTATATACTCAGTATTGATGGGGGTTTTATTAATACGGGGATGCTTCTTCCATTCCCTAACCTTGCTTGGCATCTCCGCAATCAACCAGTCCAATTTCTTATCTTTGGTTTCCTCACGTTTTTCTACGCCACGATAGCCTGAGTCGGCTGAGACAAACGTCTCATCGCCATGCATGAGTTCAGTGATTTGGTTTGGATCATGTTCATTGGCAGAAGTGGTGGTAAAACTGTGCACCAAGCCACGTTTAGCATCGACTCCAATATGTGCCTTCAACCCAAAGAACCATTGATTTCCTTTCTTGGTCTGATGCATTTCTGGGTCACGTGATTTGGCTTTATTTTTGGTCGAGCTAGCGGCTTCAATAATAGTCGCGTCAACGATGGTGCCTTCTTTAAAGTAAATCCCCGAATCTGATAGCCATTTGTGGACTTCTTTAAAGAGCTTACGTCCAAGCTTATGCTTTTCCAGTAAATGCCTAAAATTCATAATAGTGGTGTGATCAGGTATTGCGCCTTCTAAAGATAACCCAGCAAACAGCCGCATAGAGGTAATCTCGTAAAGCGCGTCCTCCATGGCTGGATCCCCCATGTTGTACCAGTTCTGCATAAAGTGAATACGCAACATGGTAGACAAAGGATAGGGACGACGGCCGTTACCTGCTTTTGGATAGAAGGGTTCAATTTGGTCTTCAAGCTGCTGCCAGGGAATCAACTCATCCATTCGACTGAGGAAGAGTTCTTTGCGAGTTTTGCGGCGTTTGCTGGTAAATTCGGTGTCGGCGAAAGAGAGTTGGTTCATGATCGGCTGGAGTCGTAGTCAGATTAAGTCGGCAAGATTGTCTCATGTTACCGACTTAATCGCATGTTCCCTTATCAACTGAGATCTACGCGTTTGACGCACCTAGCCCAGAATCGACATCCGCCTTTCTTAAATCTTCTCTATACGAATTTCAAATAAAAAATAAGAATGGTGCGTTTTTAGATATTGCGAAATATATGCCGGGGAAAAAATGATTACAAACTTAAGTCTGAACTCAGTGCTTGATTATTTAACGCCTGTTCAGAAGCAACAAAAATTACTGAAAGTGGCTTAAGAGTCCTACAGGATTACTTGACCATTACACCTTGATACTGCTTATCCAAAAGCATGCGACACTTGTCGCGACCCGAAATCAAACCTTGATATTGCTTATCCAAAAGCGTGCGACACTTGTCGCAACCCCGAAATCAAACCTTGTGCACTCTCTTCTAGTGAGTTAAGGATTTCTCCTTTAGCTTGCGCTTTACTTATAGATACTGAACACCCTACCAGCTCAAATCTGACTTAATTCATACGATATCCCAAGATTTAATTTTATAAAGTGCAGAGGTGTCTAATGAATAATTCACGGTTATCAAATGAGAAATGGGAAATTTTGATGAATGCTGGGCTATATAATGAAACGGAAAATTTTAGCTGTAAAAGCTATGATGAGGCAAAGTTATTCATCCAAAAAAACTTTAATAAAAAACAAACAAACAAACAAACAAAAGAATTAAATCTAGATATCACAGAAATGGCTCAACTTAATATTGGTGTAAACCTTACTCACGGGGCCGCGATGAAAAGCGGTCCTATTTACCACTATGAAGCGAGCCTGCTGAGTATCGCCATACCACAGTTAAAATGGGTTAATTTATTATTCTACCTTTAACCAGTGTTAGGGGCTATAAGCAGCAACTCTCGAAGTCATTAATCACCTCTACGCGGCATATAATTAACCTATCAGATCAACTCTCTCTAGTATCCTGTAAAGAGATACCTTGGGTAAATTGATATAAGTTTACTTTCATGAGATACTATCGGTATCTTATTATGATTTACTGAGGATTACATGAACCCATTTACACCTGACAAAGTCACCAATGTAGATGACTTCTGCGGTCGAGAAAAAGAACTAAAAAACCTATTAAATTTAATTTCTGCGAAATCTAATGTCATGCTGTATGGGGATCGCCGCTACGGAAAAACAAGCTTGATTCGTAAAGCTTTTTCGGAACTATCAGGCAACGTACTTCCTGTTTATGTTGACATATATGATGCGGTAGATGAATTAGATTTTGTTAAAAAGCTCTATACATCTATCACTTTAGTAACCCCCAAAAAACTGAAGGAACAAGCAGGGGAATGGCTTAGAATTCTAGGCAGGATCAAGGGAGTTGAATTCCAACCATCAAAGTCTGGAGATGGTTTTTCTTTTAAACCTACATTCACTTCGTTGGATTTTGATGAGTTATTACAATCCGCTATAACGCTTATTGATAACTACTGTGAGCATAGTGATTGCTCTCATGCAGTGATAGCTTTTGATGAATTTCAACAAGTAGCTGAAATGAAAAACGTCAAGATAGACGCTAAATTACGGCAGATATCGCAAGACAATTCAAATGTGTCATTCATATTTAGCGGATCAAAGAAGACCATACTTCGTGACTTACTCAACTCTCCAACTCAACCGTGGCATGGCATGACAACCCCAATCCCAATAAAAGGGATAGAGTTATCTGATCTCAAATTATTTTGTGAGAAACGCTTAGGTGGTTCGTTTGAATTCTCAGCATTTGAAAATCTATATGAAGTATTTCGCGGACAAACGAGACTAATACTTCAAGCATGCTTCTATTTATTTTCTGATCAAATTATAAACCCTAAAATAAGTGATGTAGAGAGAGTAATCAAAAATCAAGTAAACGCTTATGATGACGAATTTAGAGACAAGTTCTTAAAATATTCACCCCGTCAGAAAAAAGCACTTAAAGCCGTTGCTAAGATGAAAGCAGGTAGTCTTTTTTCCGCATCGAATTTGAAAGAGTTAAATATGTCAAAACAAGCTCTAAACCAAGCAATTTTATCTCTAGAAAAAGTTGACGACATTCAGAAACAATCAGAAGGTATTTATATTGTATCGAATATTACTTTTTCGCTGTGGCTTCGTGAAACTGACTAAATCAGTCTATAGAGACTCTCACAAAAAATTTAAGCATTACCTGATAAGGTCACAAATTAACTTTTGTGACCTTTCATTTCAATACAGAGCTGCCAGCCTTTGGACTTTAACTTAGCGTTTTATCTATATCTAAAGCTTACTTTGTTACCAACAATGCAAAACTGAGCCACTTCAACAATTGAAATCTGATCCAGTTGTATAACTATAGAGTCTTTTGAGAGACTCTATGATCACAAAAAAAGAGCTTATGAAAATTCAGATTTTGCATCAACAAGGTAGGTCTCAAAGAGCCATTGCTAAAGAGCTTGGTGTTTCCCGTAATACGGTGAAACGATATTTAAACCCAAAAATAAACAGGCCAATTTACCCAAAGCGGGAAACTAAACAATCCATACTTGATACGTTTAAACTTTTTCTTCACTCCCGTATCGCTCACGCCAAAAGCCCATACATTTATCAGCCGTTGTTCTATTGAGAGAGATAAAGGCTTTGGGCTAAAAAGGCAGTTTATCTTTATTGCGACATTCATTTTCAGTTAAAGAAAATCCTTACTGCCTCCTTAATGGAATACTTAAGCACTCAATTGACATTATAAAATATTGATAGCGATGAAAAGGCCGTTTATATGCTAGCCAAGGCCGCAAATGGGAGTTTAAGAGACTCTCTTTCCCTATTAGATACAGCAATACCTTTTTGTAACGGTGAGTTCACGGAGAAAAATATCGCCCTACTTTTGGGGGGCACTACGTTTTGATTGCCATTACAGTGCTAAGTGGACGATAAAAATCATCACGAACATAACGTACCATACGCTCTGCTTTTCTTTTTGTTTGAGGTCGATAAGGGCGGCAGAGTTTCGGTATGAAGTTCATACTTTTAGCGAACTGGTAAAAAGATTGATGTAACTTATGATGTCCTTCTCCATAAGCATCGCGTTCAATGACCACTGTTTTCATATTGTCATACCAGACTTATTGGAGAATGCCTTGAAAATAGTCGAAACACAGTCGATGGCAATTCTCCATCGTGTCATAACGCATGTTATCAGTGAACACAACACACATCGCTCGACTGTAGCCAAGCACAGCAATGAAAGCATGAATAGGATGTTTACCTCCTCTCATTTTCCCCCAGTCTACTTGCATTTGTTGCCCTACTTCTGTTTCAAAACGAACCACGTCATGGCTTGGCTTAGTTCCTCGATACTGATGTAAGTACTGTCACAATAAAGACAAACTGCCTTTGTAGCCCAAAGCCTTTATCTCTCTCAATAGAGCAACGGCTGATAAATGTATGGGCTTGGCGTGAGCGATACGGGAGTGAAGAAAAAGTTTAAACGTATCAAGTATAGAGTGTTTAGTTTCTCGCTTTGGGTAAATTGGCCTGTCTATTTTTGGGTTCAAATATAGTTTTACCGTGTTACGAGAAACACCAAGCTCTTTAGCAATGGCTCTTTGAGACCTACCTTGTTGATGCAAAATCTGATTTTTCATAAGCTCTTCTTTTGTGATCATAGAGTCTCTCAAAAGACTCTATAGTTATACAACTGGATCAGATTTCAATTGTTGAAGTGGCTCAGTTTTGCATTGTTGGTAACACACGCCTGACCTAGGCCGCCAATACCACTTCAACATCGATTCTATTTCAGGTGCATAGCGCTGAACCCAGCGATAAATAGTGGTGTAATCAACTTCAACTCCTCGTCTCGTTCACAGAGCATTTCTTCGAGTTCTCGATAACTAATACCGTATTTACAGTACCATCGCACAGCCAAAATAATAATGTCATACTGAAAGTGACGATTTTTAAAGAGATTCACAGAAGGTAGCTATCAAACTATGGAACACTATATTGAGTGGATCTTATTTGCAACGGAGCCAAATCAACAAACAGCTCATCACCGCACCGCAGCCAAACCTGATTTTTGACAGTTCTGTCGCCGATGTGAGTTTTATCGTTGGCTTACTGATTAATAAGTTTTTGTATCACCTACCACTTTATCGTCAACACCAGCAACTGAGAGCTGCTGGCATCACCCTCAGTCGTGCCACCCTCACCAATCTGACTGAACGAGGGATTGAACTACTACGGCCCATCGTCATAGAGCAACTTATTAGCATATTGGACAGCAAAACACTGGCCATGGACGAAACGCCGATAAAAGTCACTCGACAGCCTGGGGTAGGCAACAAACCCGGAAAAATGAAACAAGCCTATTTTTGGCCAATCTATGGTGAGCAGGATGAAGTGGTGTTCACCTTCTCCCAAAGTCGTGACATGAAGCACATTCAAGGTTTATTGGATCCTGTTTGGCAGGGCACCTTACTGACCGATGGCTATGCCGCTTATAGCAGCTACGAAGCCAAATTACCGGACATCACTCATGCCCAGTGTTGGGTGCACATGCGCCGCCAGCTACTGAAAGCCGAAATGGAAGAAACCGAGGCCGTCACCCACGCGCTGAACCTAATTGCGGCCTTGTACCAACACGAAAGCTCTATCCAACATCGAGTAGGGTGAGGCTTATGCCTCATCCCTCTCACAGAACCGTACGTACGAACCTCGTATACGGCTCATGTACTCTTCACATTTTTTATCAACTTACTTCCTAAATGCTGATGAAGCAAGCCATCCCGTTGTCACTTTCTCTATTGGATGTAAACCAAGCGCTTCAAACCATTGGTTGGGCATTGCGACACTAGATAAGGGGCTTAGGGAGTTACGCCACGAGTTCATCTTAATGAACTTAAACGGTGGCTTTTTCCCTAACTGCTTCAGTCGTCGATGGAGCCTTGATGGCTTCTTCCACAACCTAAGCTGTATGGCTCTTAGTCTTCGTCTTATCCAACCTGCCAAGGCTTTTAGCTCTCGCTTACAATTGGCTATACTAAAATAATTCACAAAACCTCGCACCACTGGATTTAGCCGTTTTATTACTTTGGCTAAATTTATGCCACCGTTCCGTTTTGTCAATTGCTTCACGTTTTGTTTAAAACCGATGAGTTTTGAGGCGTGTATCCGTGTCCACTGGCTACCTATCTCCACTCCCAAAAACTTCACCCCTTTGCTGCTATGAACAATATGAGTTTTCTTTTGGTTCACGGTTAATTTCAAGTCTCGCTCTAGTATCTGGGTGGATGCCTTAAGCGCTTCTTGTGCGGCTTTTTCTGTGATGCACAATATCAAGATATCATCAGCATATCTCACTATTCGGTGATTACGCTTTTTCATTTCTTGATCGAACGCATCTAGGTAGATATTCGCCAATAAAGGGCTAATAACGCCACCTTGTGGGCTTCCTATCGTACTCGCCTCCCAGTGTTCACCTATCATTACCCCACTTTTTAAGAACTGATTAATCAGATTTAAAATACTACCGTCTGTCACTTTGCGTTTGACACTGCTAATTATCAACTCATGATCAAGCAGGTCAAAACACTTCGACAAGTCCATGTCTACGACCCAGTCACGATGGTATTTACGGATAAATACACTCGCTTTGCTGATGGCGTCATGACAGCTTCGTTTCGGCCTGTACCCATAACTCGATGGGTGAAAGTCAATGTCGAATATCGGTTGGAGTATGTTCAATAGTGTTTGTTGCACTATACGGTCGCGAACTGCGGGGATACCTAGCATTCTGACACCGCCATCGTCTTTGGGGATTTCTACCCTTTTGACTGGTTGCGCACGATATTGCTTGGTTTGCAGTTCACGTTGCAGTTGTTTCAAGTTTTCTTCTAAATTCAGGGCAAACGCACCTACGGACTGCCTATCTATTCCGGCCGCTCCTTTAGCACTTTTCACCTTTTTGAATCCTTTGTACAGGTTATTAATATCTAATAATTGCCCATACAAGCTGTAGTAAACTGTCATCTTCTGCCTTTGCTTGCGGTATGTCCATTCGTCTCATTTTGCTTATCGGTTGATTCTTCATGGTGACGTTAGGTGTGCTAGCCTATTGGCAATCTGCCTAAGCGGTCAGCCATTACTCCATTGCTCGCCCTTCCATTCTCAGCGTCTACATTCCTGCTTGGCCGTCATGTCTTGGCTATTTTCGTCGAAATACTTGTGAGCCGATAAACTAAAGTCTTCGTCTTTCATACGCTTAAAGAATACTTCCCCTCTTCGCAATCAATTAAAGCTTTTGACTAAAATTGACCCTATCAAACGTAATGCTGATAGTCGGCTTGGTTTTATCCTCCACACCATTACTGGCTTTCACAGGCCTAGCCTTACTCACTACTACGGTTTCATCTGCCACCTCACACCGACGCTAAACCTTGAGTCTCCTCTTGAATTTACGCCACTTACAAACAGCAAGTTTAGATGCCAGGCTTCCCCAGTTACTGTACTGACTCCCTGTTAGAAATCCCACCCTCAAGCACAGTATTGGTCTGACTAAGTATCGGGCTTCGCGCTATTTTGCACGCTTACCCACCAATACTGCCGAAACAGGTTACGGTTAGTTGTGTACCTCTAACTTCCTATGGCTTCCTTCAGACCCCACCGTTAGCCAGTGACGCCCTTGCCATTCGGATTATCTTCCCCTTAGTCGGGGTGATAAGGCATCTTTCAGGCTATCGGGTTTGCCAGCTTCGCTGGGCAAACAAAAAATCTGGACGGGTGAGAAAAAACAAGACAATCGAGCGCAACACAGCAAGCCCTTAGTAGACCAGCTTTTTGCCTTCTGCGAAAAACAAAGCCAGCGAGGCGACCTATTGCCAGACGATAGCTGGACGAAAGCGCTGAACTACACCGTACAGCGTAAACGCCAACTGATGGTCTTCTTGGAAAATCCGGACGTTGCTATGGACACCAACCACCTAGAGCGAGAGATAAGATCCATCCCGATGGGTAAGAAAAACTGGCTCTTCTGTTGGACAGAACTGGACACCAAACACGTTGGTCTTATCAAGAGCCTGATCAGCACCTGCAAGCTGCACGACATCGATCCAAATGTCTATCTGACAGAGGTCCTGCAACGAGTCAGAACACCCAGCCAAGGACGTCGCCGACTTAACAACGAGGCGATGGAAGCACCTGTTTGCAGGCAATCCATTAAAATCGCCATTGTCCTGAGTGTCAATGACTCCCTAGAATGAACGCTTACATACTAGTAACGTCAGCTACAAAATATACGTAACCCGATATACAAACAGATCTTGAAAAGCTAAAAACGGCGTAACGAGAATGTGTACATCTCTAAAGATAATGTGCTTATCATAGCCATCAGCCCAGCATTTTTCATAAAGTGGTTATTTACTCGGACAGAACGTTTTTACCAATTTACGATGTAAAGTAGTCTGATAGACAGGTGTCTACCAGAGTCACAAGAAGAGGCCTGATAGACAGGTGTCTACCAGAGTCACAAGAAAAGGCCTGATAGACAGGTGTCTACCAGATAAGGGTTGAAAAGTTAGTAATCTTGTCAATTATATCGCTACCGGAGAAAATTGTTTAAAAGCCAAAATAACTAGGGGCTACTCACTAAAAACGACTATTACTAATGAGTTTTTCTTTTTGATTTTATAAGAGCATTTCTAACACAAACTGGACATTCACCAAGAAAGATTTCTTGAAAAAGAATCGGTAAAGTCCAAAATTCTTGAGCTTTGAGAGAGCTAAATGCAGTGTATTTGTGAATATTCATGATAACCCCTTGCTACAATTCAAACTTAAATCACCTGATCAATTTTTTTCTTTAGCTCTTCAAAAAAAACAGCGTGTTCATTAAACACACTCTTTATCTTATCCATCTGACTTTCTGAATAATCTTCTCTGGTAAAAGAAAAATTAACTGTGCACATTTGATCATTTATAACAAAATCATTGGAAATGTCATTTTTTTGCGTTGTATCGATCGATACTTTATTAGTCTGTAAAGCATTATTTATCAACTCTATATCAAGAGAGGGTAAGTTGGATAAAATTGACTTCAAGGTAGTTATTTCACTTTTAAACTGATCAAGCACGGTAGATCTAATATTTTCAACAGCAACAAAGCTATACCCTTTGAGGGTGACATCGTCCTTAACAGTTTTACGAATAGATATTTTTTTTCCTGACTTGTATTCAACAAAATCTATTACTAGTTTGGCGAACTTAGCAGATAATTTTCTCGAATCAATGCCAGTCAGAAACTCATTTATCTCTGTATATATAATGGCAAATGGAATCATCAGGGAAAATCGCCCCTGACTAAGGGAGGACGCTCCCGTTAAGTTATAATTCTCTATGATATTTTTAACAGATGCATTGGGTTCAGACGCTGCATACATATCATAAAAGGATAGGGCGTTTATAGATTGCTCTGTGAAAGTAAACTTTCGATTAGAATCCGTTCTTCTAATTTCCTGAAGAACAAGCCACATATTGTCTTTATCTAAATGAATAACATGAACATTGTATTTAATATCAATATTCAATTTATTATAGATATCGATACAACAAGCTCTACGAGTCGCACCATTAGCAATAAAAATGAGATCAGAGTCTGGCAATGTGTAGCCTATTGCTGGCTCACTTAATGCTTGAAACTCAATAATATTTTTATATAAATTTAATCCTTCTAAGTCAATTTTAGAAATCTCCCTCGGGTTGTAAGGCGAAACCTCCGTTTTTTCACTGAGCGCTGAAGAATCAATAGAAAGATCGTTTGTTTTGAAAGTATGTTTTTTACCTGTAATTTGATCTATGAAGATACTTTTATTATTTTTTAAGCTTGAAAGCCCGTTACCACTGGCTGTATGTAAATCTCTACTTCGCGAACGGAAATTATCCATGCTTTATGACCTCATGTTCTAATTTGTTAAATTGATCGTATTGCTAAAATAAATTGACTATAGACAGCCTGAACGCTTTCAGAGGCTTTTCTTAAATTGATCTTTGAACACAACCCCTCAGCATGCGATAAATCTAGTACTGTTCTATGTTTGCTAGAGGCTGCAACAAACGCATCGCTATGAACAAAATGAGAACCAAAAAGGCTTTCCTGAGCAGACTTAACAATTCTATGTTTTATGTTCACTTCCGCGGTAGACTTAGGGTCGTGGTCGGTCAAAACCATTTTGTGTACCTTAAGGTTTTCGCCTTTAGAAGGAAGAGTTGCATATCGACGATCTAACGCTGATAAAAATGACCCTGTTGATGAATAATCCATTTCTTTAGGAGCAATTGGCGTTAATAAGAAGTTAGAAATTTCTAACGCCAGCCAAGTTAATGGCCCGTCTACCGGTGGAGTATCAATGAGAATAACATCATATTTTTCCTGCAAGGCGGGTAGAATGGTCTCCCTTAACCTAGAAAATATTTTATCTCTTTCTTCACTGCTTGCCTGCCAAAATTCGTCGGTTAAACGCTCATCCATAGGATGAGCAGGCATAACATTCAAATTACATAAATGGGTTTCAAATGGCGCTTTTTGGATAATATCTTTCTCATCAGCCACATCCAAAAGCTCAAAAAACTGATTTTTCTCTAAATCCTTACCCATAATAATATCAACTAGAGTTAGAAATATTTCATTCTCTGGATCATGGACAGTAAATTGGTCCATGCTTCCTTGTGGATCAAGATCAAGAATCAGTACATTAGCGCGTAAATGAAGATCTAACGCTGTAGCGACCGCTAATGAAGAAGTAGTTGTAGATTTTGCAACTCCACCTTTTTGATTCGCAATGGCAACTACACACTTTTTTAGAGGAAATCTATTATTTCCGACTTCCACTGAATATTTAGGAAAGTTCCAGTGATCTAACAGAGCATGAACTTCAGGCTGTGTGAGAAGGTAACGGAAATTTGTATTACTTTGGATGGGCTCAGGTATAACACCAAGTTCTACGGCTTTAGTAAACTTCTCTCCAAATGTTTTGGTTGCACCACCAACAAACTTTCTCAACGCTGTTTTTGTAATAGCATGATTGTATACAATCCGAGGCATACCGTTGACTTGATCGCTATCAATACGGACGGAGTCATTTGAAAGGATTCGATCTTTTAGGGTTTGCTGATCCGACAACATTTCATGCCCAATTTTACTGGCATTGTTGGATATCACGTTATTTGTAAAATTTTTATGCGCCATGTTCGCTTCCTCAGTGACCGATGAGGAACATGGTACATAAGAACGAGACAACTTAGAACCACTTTTTTTATTAAACACTTAAAAAGTGGTTCTAAGTTGTCTATTAGGTTC